>DASRRA010000436.1:0-20009 GCA_035696085.1 Bacteroidia bacterium
AGCCAATGTATTTACACTGTTTTTCACTTTTACTTTTACCGTATAATTCAAGGACAATGGTGGAAATGCATGACTAACGGAAGATGCAGTTCCAGAAACCGGAGTAGAAAGATCATCGAAATCAAATTCATACGTATATCCAGCCATACCTCCGTTCACCTGGAATTGGTAGGTATAGTTTCCTGTTTGTGTAGCAGTTATAGAAAAGGATGAAGGAGTGAGGATTTCATATTCATAATTGATGCGTTTAACAATATCCCTGTTATGATCTTTTACCAGATGCAAACGTCCTAAATTATCGTATTCATAAAATGTAGGTTTACTGTTTACGTCTGCTTCACAATTTTTACCCACTAGTTGATCATAGGATGTTGTGATGAGTTGGGCATCCTCTGGATAGAATCGAATTTCATCAATTAGCCCTCCACTCCTTGTATCGATGTTAATGCCGGCATTTCCCAGAATCCTAGTCTGATAAAAAGTCCAGTTGGTAGTTGCCGGAACAGGAAGGCCGTTCAATGTAAAAGGCTGACTGCCTTTCATCCAGAAGGACAAAATATAATTGGTTGCAGGAAAACTGCTTGTACTAATTATTAATGGCCCACTATAACAACTTTTGCCTGTTGCAAAATCCGTGGGTACATTACCGCCCAGTACCGCCCAGGAACCTCCATAATATTGAGGGTAAATGGGCTCAAAGCTACTCCACAACATTTTATCCCATGCAACACCCTTAGCGGCAACAACCGGTGCATTGTTTTGTGTACTGTACAGAAAAGAGGAAGTAATCCCGTTTTTTGCAGTCAGCTGCAATAAATTGTCTTTATCATCATAAGCATCAAACGTTGTTTCTGTCACATAATTAGGGTCTACAGCACCACCGGTTTTAATCGACGCATATTGAAAATTAGCTCTAGGAATCAACGCAGAGGTTTGTAATTTTTTTATTTCCGACAAATGTATACGTGAGGATGCATCTAATGTGTAACTGTTAAATACAGCGCTCGCTACACCATTCGATAATCCCAGAGGGACCAATGTTACGACCTCAAGTGGCAACCCAATCATATTTTTACTGATCATAGACGATATAGCAGGTGTAGGATTCGTAAAATCATCTGCGTAATAATATTCTACCCCATTGTAACCAGCAGCATTGCGATTTCGATACAAACGTTCCGATCTTAACCGTTTTTTGAGATAGGTATAATCTTTCTCGCGCTGTTGATAATTAATATTATCGGAAGCATATTCCTTTTCAATAGATTTCAAAGGATACCATTCACCTATTTTAGTTTCATATACACCCTTAGTAAATTTAGCAGCCGTATTAATCCCACCCTCGAAACGAAATTTTAAACCATTTACACTGATGGGATTTTGGATTTCAAAATTTGTAATCGCAGCGTCATTAACAAGTGTGTAGGTATTGTTTTCATATTTATAAACCGATTCTCCCAATGAGTTTTTAGGCGCATAGGTGTTAACCGAAGATTGTTGGAAAGGCGCTTGTTTAAATGCAGTTGCGGGGTAATCCTTTTCTGTTAAGAATGTATATACTGTCTTCCCATGAGAGCCGCCACCACCTGAAAGCTCCGTTACTTTGATATAACCTATATGCGGGCCATATCCCAACACTGCCTTATTTTGAGCAATTCTCAAATCATAGAAACATTGAGCTTCACCAGCTGTATAGTATTTTAAACCATTTACTTCATAAAAGGGCACTTCATTCAATACACCACTACTTGTTGTATTCTGCACTCCAACTGCATCATCATAAACAAATTGTTTAATTACCGGGCTTGGATCACCTGCGTAAGCATACTTTCTAATTTGACTAATCCGAACACCACCTGCACTTTTCTTCTTTATCGGAGTGATTGTTTTTGCGGTTTTATTCCAATACAATTTTGCCCAGGCATATGCCAGGTAAACATTGCCCGGCGGATGGGGATCGGTATACGAACCTTTTGCATAGGCTTTGAGTGTGTATTTCTTATCTCTGGGCAGATAGATGAAATCTTCTATTCCAGGATCGGGGCCCAACTGAAGTTTAAATTGTTTTTTATAATAAACGGTTGAAGTTCCATATTCAGAAATTTCAATATACGCATCACCTGTTGGTGGTTTAAAACCTTTCATTGATATTACAACACGCACTGTCGGCTCATCGCCAACACCTGAAATTGTGGGTGTAGCAATATCGATTTTTTCTGCACTACCTTGTGCTTCTACCGCAAGAGATGAATCTGCCTGAATACCTTCATAGGTGGTTGTTTCGCCTAAGCTTTCAACCGTTTGTGTTCCAATGTATCCGTATTCGTGTTGGAAATAATCAAATATATCTATCGCTCCGGCCGGATATGTAATCCGGGTTAACATACCTGCCTGCCCTTTTGCGTTGTCTGGGTTTCTGTCGCCACCTTTAAAAAATAGCTGAGCTCCTGTAATATCTGCTGGGTTTGGTCTCCAGGCAGGAAGTAATAAGTTCGGGCTATCCACTTTACCATTGTAATATCCCCAATGGTCTTGCCCAAAGGAAGCAGTTGTGGGATAATTACCTATTCTAGGCGGAAGTGCATTAGCGTTGTAATCAAACTTATAAGGCGGCTCATCTGTACCTGCTTTTTTAATGCTTCTTAGAGTCAGTCTTCCCGTTGAATAATCATAGGTAAATGCATATTTTCTAATTTCTGCATCCAGAAAATTCTTGATACTGATCTCATCCAATTGTTTTACTCCTGTACCAAATTCATCCGATCGAGCATTCAAATAATTAAAAGTTACAGTAGCGCCATTGGTATTGTTACTAATTGTTTGAATGCGCATACAACTGTAGCTTACTTGTACATAGTTAGTTGTGGGATCAACCGGAGTTGTTAAACATGCGGCGTTGTTTCCTCCATTGAAAATCCGGTGTGTAGTAGCGGTTAACACGTTAACTGGCTGTGTGTAGTTTTCGTATGTAAAATTGATTACCCTGGTTTGATTTGGATTTTGCATCGACGTCATGTACCAGGCGGAATTATACGTTATTCCAGTTTGGCAAGGAAAATTGCTACCGGTTATAGTTGTTTGTTCATTAGTATTAAGAACGTAGATGGTACCATCATCCCCAAGAAATATCCAACCGGTAATCTCATCCGGATTATTGTTGTTATCGTGAAGTATTTGAATTTTCCAAGGTTTATCTGAATTTATTTTCAATTGTTTATCCCAGCCAAATGTAAAACTTCCTGTATACCCATTGAAATTAAAATAATAGAGATCTGGTTCTGCATCCGCACATCCTTTTGCTATCTCTTCCCACTGCGTGAAACGGGCTGGGTCGTTATTCAGATAATTTTCTGAATAGGTAGTGGAATAGTCAAGAAAACCTTTATTCGGATAGTCATCCGGCAGGTTTCTTACAGAACGTACTACTGCACCTCCAGCATTTAGTGTAAACCCCAGTCCGGTAAATGATGCAGCTTCTTCCACTTTGTTGCCCGATGCATGATAAGACAAGGTAATCGGGACTTGCAAGTCACCACATGACACCGTATGCAATGGAATGATCGTAGGAATTGTTCCCGTATACAAACTGATGGGATACTCCGCATACTTTCCCAGAGCACAGGCATCTGGCGACGGAGGAATTAAGTTAGGACGGTAATCTATGTCTTGTGCTTTTACACTTGTAACAAACAAAAAGACCAACAATAAATGGCATGGATTGAAACGCATGAACTTGGATTTAGCAATTTATATTATGAGTAAAAATTTACACTATTAGTTAACGGCGAAAATAATACATTCTTTATTAATATCGACGCTAATTATGTTAAAGGCTTGTTTATTGAATTAGGGGTTTGATTATAACCATTACTCTATTTAGCGGTTGAAAATAAATGGTTTGTGGCGGGAAAGAAATATTATTATTTAAATGCTGCAAAAACCTATTTGAATTCTGGTATTTATGATGTGAATAATTTAAAATAAAAAAGCACCGGAGTACTCCGGTGCTTTTTTATTTTATTGGAAGAGATTATTTCTAATTATTACTTACCACTACTTTTTTATAAGCAATTCCATTATCTGTAATTAATTGAACGTTATATAAACCTGCAACTGCAATTTTTAATGCATATGTTTTTTCACCTGCAACAATATAGGAATCTACTAACTGACCGGTTGTGTTGTACACATTGATTGTTTTCAGGTTATCTGCCGATTGAATATTCACCACCCCTTCGGAAGGATTTGGGAATACGCTGATGTTGGCAGTTGCATCTGTTTCGTTAATACCCGTTGTTGTATAGGGCGTTGAAATTACCAATGTTTCATGAACAGTTCCTGATCCGGAATTAATGGAAATCGCACCACCACTGTTATACTTTGCGGTTGTCATTCCGTTTCCATTCCAGGAGTCCATAACCGTGATCGTTGTATTGCTTTTATTAAATCCACAACCAACTACAACGTGCCCATTGCCTCCATTCCAGTAAATACCGATAATGAATGGTCTTTTTGAATCCAGTTCAGAAATAATTTTTGCAGAGGGCAGCATGCCTGACGTAACAGCGCTTTTAATATTACCGAAATGATCCAACATTCCCTTCACACCATAATTGAAATCTAACTCATTGGGACTATTACATTTTCCGCTTGGGCTGGTACAACAAGGATTAGATCCGAATGAGCCATCTGTTATAGTTACTCTGGCGTACTCTACAATTTCGCATTGCGTTTTCTTTGTTCCATAATATTCCAAAACACATTGGCTGTCTGTCGCCCAGCACCAGTTTGTTTGCGATTGTGTTTTCACCGGAACCGCTGCACTATATGTTTGTGCTATCGCAACATTTCCTCCGAGGAAAGCCGTTGCTGATAGTATCGCTATTTTAATTTTTTTCATATTGAAGAATTTTAAGTTATTGAAAATGTTTTAAAAAATTTAATTAAGAGCAATTGCATGCATGGCTTCTGAAAATGTGTAAGCTGCTTTTGCAGTTCTCTCATTTTCTTCTCCCATCGCCAGTTTTGCTGAGCCCAATGGAATTAAGGTTGCATTTTCAATGCTTGAGTTAAATTCTTTATAGCTTATAAAACCAGCGGTTTTGCTATAAACATTTACAATTACTTTTTCTTTCGTGAGGTTTTCCGTATTTGCTTCTTCCACACTTTTTATTTGTTTACTAAGTTCTGCTCCACCCACTGATTCAATTTCATATTTTCCATTTGCTGAAGAAACACTTAGCACAGCACGATATTCGTCATTAACAGCAATAACAACATTGTACAAACCGGTTTCGAAAAGATTACCGGATTGATCAACTCCTACAATTTTGTAAATAGAAGCTGGAGTTGCTTTTGCAAATTCAGACCGGTCTTTAAAACCATGACCTGCTTCCATTCCTACAGGAATACCTTCCAGGAAAGAACTTAATTGCTGTTTTACAGCTTCGTTAATGGATTGATTTACTTCCAAAACCGACTGAGCAGTTTGTTGTTTTTCATTACCTCCATTTGCTTCATGAGCAAATGTAGATAGCCCGAAAACAAGGGCAGGGACGATGATAAGTAACTTTTTTTTCATGATTGGTTTTTGTGTTTTAGAGATACTATTTTAGCTGAAATTAACTTTATATTATCTAAAAGACAAATTTTTGAGTTATAAAGTAAACTTAGCATTAAGTCTGCTTCCCTCATTTTTCCTGGTGCTTAGAGAGCGTCTAGAATAAAATCCTACTTTTTCTCTCAGACAAGAATTAAAAACTACCGATAGGATTTTGCGCAGATTAAAAAAAAATAAAGACTTGATAAAGACGAAGTTCGTCGAATAATTTTATTTATTTATCTTAAATAAGCTGTAAACAGAGGCTTTCAGACGACAGGATTTTTCAGTCGTAGTTAATTACTTACAAATGTTTTTAATTGTTTTTATTAAAGGGAGATAAACACGTTTTATAAAAGGATTGATACGGTGTGAGTGTGAGCGCGAGTGTGAATGAACTTCCGCTAACGCTGCAGTTTGTTATTCACAAAAACAGCGTGAGCGTGACCGCTCTCGCGCTCACGCTCACACTGTTTTTGTGACCCCGCGGAGGATCGAACTCCGGACCCGCTGATTAAGAGTCAGCTGCTCTACCAGCTGAGCTACGAAGTCATTTATTTCTGCTCACAAAGATACATATTTTTTATGCAATAACCAGTTAATTGAAAAGTGGTAAAGAAGTAGATGAAAATCCATTCTTAAAACTACTCATGGCCATACTGCGCCAACGACGCGCTGCTTCAGCATTCAACATATCTAGAACAGGATACTCATCTTGCAATACAACCGCATCTTGCAAATCAATTTTTGATGCTGGTATAAACTGAGGATTGGGGTGGACACCTGTTAACGAAGCATGAAACACCAAATTTCGCTGATCCGGATTGGATTCCGTTGGCAACACTTCTACCTTGAAACCCGCTGCTAGAAACGTTTTATAAATAGAACGCATGGCTTTGCCGATTTTGCCATCTATATATCCCATGCTGTTTACAAATATTACAGCGTCGGGGTTTAGCAGCTTTTTTGTTTCCGCCAACGACTCTAATGTGAATACATGATTGGGTGGATCTTCTCCTTTAAACGTATCAAAAATGATCACATCATAGGTTTGATGACAGGTTTTTATAAAATGCCTTGCATCATCTACCACAACTTTTACATCCTTGTTTACATAAAAATAATTTCTAGCTACATAGGCAATGCGTTTATCCAGCTCACACACTTCCACTTTAAAGCCCTGTTCCGATAATACTTTCACAAGGCTTCCACCTCCCAATCCTAACAACAATACCCTGGAGTTTTTAGGAAGTGTTTTTAAATAATTTGAAATTCGATACACATAGGTAAAATATTTTTCTTCGCCTTTTGATTCGTCCGCCAATGAATCGTACATCGTTTGAGAAATACGGTTTACATACATCCACCGGCTATGTCCATCCTTTATACCTTCTTTATTTACATGCGGAAAATCAATAACCGTCAACTGCCCCAGCAGGCCCTCCGTGTTATAAATGACATTGATTGCCGAATTATTTTTTTGATTAGCTGTAATAATGCTCCAGACACAGAACAAAAAAAAACCGGCGGCTTTTACTTTTTCTTTATTTCGAAAAACAATAATGGCGGGGATAAATCCCAGAACGATACCTGTAATAATGGAAGGTAATGTTAGACCGAAGGAAGGAATAATATAGAAACCAAACGCAAAGGTGGCGAGTATGCCTCCAACCGTTGAAATGGCATAAATAGCGCCAGCTGCCCTTCCCGACTGATCCACATCAGCCGTTATGGTCCGAATGATTAATGGTGAAACCATTCCCATCATCATAACAGGCGGCAATAGAATGCATATGGAGGAAACAATAACAGATGGAATAAGGGCATGCAATCCGATAGCCCATAACACAACCTTCGAAGTAAAGGGCATTAAGATGGTGAATATTGCGGCGGCTAATAATACATAAAACAGCGTCAATGCATTTTTGCTTTTGTAAGAAAATATTCCTCCAACAAAATAACCAAATGCCAATCCGCCAAGCGTAATTGCCAATACTGTTGCCCACACATATAGCGATGAACCAAAATATGGAGCCAGCATTTTTGCACCCAATAGCTCAGCAGCCATTACTGACCCGCCCTCAATAAACGATAATAAAAAGTAGAAGTTCTTATTTTTCGGAATCTGCATGAGGGTAAAAATACAATTTAATTGGATTAGGAGCGGATGTTTATTCATTCTTCGTCTCCTTCATTCCCGCTTTTCGCTGCAAGTTTTCCTACGCTAACGCTTCGGAAAAGCTTTCTGCTACAATCGGGTCTAAAAATCAGTGTGAGTGTGAGTCCCTAGTGTGGAAAGGAGCTGCAGTTCTTGCGAGCCCTGATTGTAGCGGAAAGCCCGCCTATGATGAAGCTTTGGCAGGCGATGCCCGATATGGCGGCTTGCAGCGAAAAGCGGGACTGAAGGTACTTTGAAAGTAGGAACATCCGCTCCCCAAAACTTTTCACATTACTTAAATGGAAAAATTGATACTTTTGTTCCCGCTCTCTAAATTAACTTAATGTATGATAGAAAAAGTGAATAACCCTGCATTGAAATCCTGGATTGAAGTTGATCCTGCAAGTGATTTCCCAATTCAAAATTTACCTTTCGGTATTTTTAAAACGCAAAGCTCCAGCCCTCGCATCGGGGTTGCCATTGGTGATCAGGTATTGGACCTGGCTATATTAAATAAACTGGGCTTTCTTGACAATTTAAAAATTGATAACGCTATTTTTACCAATCAATATTTGAATGATTTTATAGCATTGGGTAAACAAACAACCAATGCTGTACGTGCCACCATCTCTCATTTATTAAACAGTAATACCCCTGATTTAAGGGATAACAAAGAGGCTCGTTCAAAAGTCTTGCATTTTCAAAGCAATGTACAAATGCAAATGCCTGTTAAAGTGGGCGACTACACTGATTTCTATTCCAGTATCGATCATGCAACCAATATAGGAACCATGATACGTGATCCACAAAACGCATTGATGCCCAACTGGAAACACTTACCGGTGGGCTATCATGGGAGGGCCTCTTCCATCACTATTTCCGGTACTCCGTTTCATCGTCCGAAAGGACAAAGCAAACCGGCAGATTCTGAAGTGCCTGTGTATGGCCCCTGCAAACTATTGGATTTTGAGTTGGAAACAGCATTTATCATTGGTAAAGATACTACGCTTGGAAGCTCTGTAAGTACAGCCAAAGCGGATGAATATATTTTTGGAATGGTGTTGTTTAATGACTGGAGTGCCCGTGATATCCAAACCTGGGAATATGTACCCTTGGGACCATTCCTAGCGAAAAACTTTGCTTCTACTATCTCCCCTTGGGTGGTTACACTGGAAGCGCTGGAGCCTTTCCGTGTACCGGGATATAAACAAGAGCCGAAAGTCCTTCCCTACCTGGAATACAGCGGTGATAAAAATATTGACATCAACCTGGACGTTTTTATACAGCCTGAAAAAGGAGAAGAAACAATGGTTTGCCATTCCAATTATAAATTTATGTATTGGACCATGGAGCAGCAATTGGCGCATCATACCGTAAATGGCTGCAATATAAATGTGGGGGATATGATGGCATCCGGAACAATCAGCGGACCTACTCCTGATTCATTTGGTTCTATGATGGAGATTAGCTGGAGAGGAACAAAACCCATTAAATTAAAGGACAATAGCGAACGTAAATTTATCAATGATCATGATACCGTTATTATCCGCGGCTACTGTCAAAAAGATGGTGTAAAAATTGGTTTTGGCGATTGCAAAGCAAAAGTATTACCTTCAAACTAAATTAAATAACTAAACCATGAAACAGCTCTCTATTTTTTTAATCATTGTTTTAAGCGCTTGCCATGCACCTACGCCAACAACTACCGCCACCGCCAGTAACACAGATGAAGCAGGTAAACCGGCAAAAGTAAATTCAGACATCAACAAAATTGAATTCAGAACAGGCTCCAGGGCATATCACAAACGTATATTGCTCACAAAAGATAGTGTACTATTGACAGTTAACAGTTCATTGGACGATATACAACCAAACGATAGCAAAACTGTTTTGACTGCGGAAGAATGGAACAAGGTGATCAATTCGCTTCAAGGTGTGGATGTGCATCAACTTGAAAAATTAAAATCACCTACCATGAAAAGAGCTGTGGATGCAGCTGATGGATCAACCATAACCATTACGACTGATAAAGAAAGCAGTCACAGTTTTGATAATTTAGATCCGAATGCAGAATTGAAAAAATTGTTGGACGTACTTTCGGAGATTGAGAAAAGTAGAAATAAAAAGTGATATGTATCCCTAACATTTTAAACGTCAAAGGTTTTTAAACCTATGCTAAAGCTACGGTTCACGCAGAAAAACCTTTGACGTTTTTATTTAACCAAAACCTTCAACACATTAAACAACCGTTCATCCGTTATCAAACAACCGCTTTCCAATAATTCAAGCACTTCCACATTTCTTTCTTTTATGTAGGGTCGTTCCGTCTTCATCACGTTTATCGCATTCCCATGGCTTTCATTCCATTGAGCGGATATATCTTCTGCAGTTAAATCTAACTGACTGTGTTCATTTACTCTTAAGCCCACCAATACAATGGCGTCTTCCGTAAAATGAAAAATATTCAGTGTTTTCTTTTCCCTGTATTCCAAAAAATTAATTTTACGCAACACTTTCTCATACACCATATCACTAAATACTTCAATTAATTCTTCCGCCTTTGTCAATTCATTTTTTTTCATCTTATCCCAATCCGGACCTGTAATTTGCGCAGCCGCTAAAAAATGAATGAATTCCGGTTCCAATGCTTTTAATTCTTCGGTAGTCAGACGTTTGTATTTCATGTATGCTCTAATTAAATTACTGCATAAACCGACAAGGAGCGAAGGTTTACGGTTTAAACCGAAGCTTCGCATAGGTTTATTTTGAATATTGCTCAAAAATACTGTAATTCGTAATACAATCCCACACAAACATTCTATGAAAGAGCAAACACTTGTTACAGATAAACATATGAATATCACGCATACAGTGACAGAACGCTTTTTGCGATACGTAAAAATCGATACGCAAAGTGATCCGGAGTCATCCACTATTCCATCAACATTAAAACAAAAAGACCTTGGTAATTTACTCGTGAAAGAGTTGTTGGAGATGGGTATTAAAGATGCGCATCTGGATGAATTTGGTTATGTGTATGCAACCATACCCGGCAACTCCCAGAAGCTTGTTCCGGTTATTTGTTTTTGCTCTCACATGGATACCTCTCCTGATTGCACAGGTAAAAATGTAAATCCTCAAATTCAAAAAAATTATGATGGTAAGGACATTGTTTTATTAAATGATGCAACACAAATTATAAAAGTAGCAGAGCATCCTTCCTTAAAAAAACAAATCGGAAACGATATCATTACAACAGATGGTACCACCTTATTGGGTGCAGATAATAAAGCCGGTGTTGCAGAAATAATGGATGCTGCGCATCACATCATGAAACATCCTGAAATTAAACACGGCACCATTAAAATTTTATTTACACCAGATGAAGAAATTGGCAGGGGTGCGGATAAAGTAAATATAAAAAAACTTGGGGCCGATTATGGCTATACAATAGATGGTGAAGAGCTTGGACACCTTGAAAATGAAACCTTTTCAGCGGATGGTGTCACTATTATTATTAAAGGTGTGAGTACACATCCTGGTTTTGCAAAAAACAAAATGGAGAATGCGATTAAGATTGCAGGTGAAATTATTGCTGCATTACCAAAGGATAAAATGAGCCCGGAGTCGACTGAAAAAAGAGAACCATTTGTTCATCCATTTGGTATCTCAGGAGGCATTGAAGAAGTAAAACTTCAATTCATCATTCGTGCATTTGATGAAAAGACCTTAGAGGCGCAAGAAGATTTTCTTAAAAATTTAACACGTTCTATCGTCAATAAATATTCCCACTCTTCTTTTGAGTTCATTGTAAAAGAGCAATACCGAAACATGAAAAAAGTGTTGGATGAAAATCCGGCTATTGTTGACAATGCCTTGGAAGCAATTAAACGTGCTGGTGTAGAGCCGGTGTTATCAAGCATCAGAGGTGGAACAGATGGTTCACGTTTATCATATATGGGATTACCTTGTCCGAATATTTTTGCAGGCGAGCATGCATTTCATTCCAAACATGAATGGGTATCTGTTCAGGATATGGAAAAAGCAGTTGCTACGATCGTGCATTTAGCGATGATTTGGGAAGAGAAAGCGAAAAAGTAAATTCCAGTTTATCTCTTACTTTGTCTACTCGTAATTTTTGGCATAAACGTTACGAGTTCGAGCCCCAGGCTAGCTGCTAATTATTTAGCAACTTGAATTGCCAGGCCATGCTCCTTTTCAATTTTTAGTAGTATTTTTTCCTGATGCATTTTATTGAGCAACATAAATATCGTAAGTCATTTTAGTGTATGAAGCGGATTGATTTGCTCTACCAAACATTTTGTACCTTTTATTACTTTTAAAGATGCAGATAAACGGATAAGCCGAAATATCTTTTGTTTTGCCACGCTTGATTCCGAAATAAGAAGTGTAGGATCGTATTGTTTTATTTTCCATGTTCAATTGAACTCCATTAAATGTAAAGCAAATAAAACCTCCGAGAAGTGCAACCGCAAGTCCTATAAGATTACCGTCCAGCAAACCGAAAAGACCAAATATTAAAAATAAAGCACCTCCGATTAACGCAGATGGTGGAAAAGCAGGAGCTAAAAGAAAGAGGTCTTGTGCATATGCACAAGACCTCTTCTTTTATAAATAAAATTCTTATTTATTAACTGTTGTCGCTAATTCAGCACCAGCTTTAAATTTAGCTACTTTTTTAGCAGCAATTTTAATCGCTTTACCAGTTTGAGGATTGCGTCCGTTTCTTGCAGCTCTTTTAGAAACTGAGAAAGAACCAAAACCAACTAATGCAACTCTGTCTCCTTTTTTAAGAGCTTTTGTTGTTGCATTTACAAACGCATCTAATGCTTTTTGTGAATCTACTTTAGATAATTGTGTTTCTGATGCAATAGCATCAACTAGTTCTGCTTTGTTCATTTGATAGTTGTTTTAAGTGTTTGACATTAAAATTGATTAAAACGAATGTATACAAGAAGTCTACATGTAGCAAATTTTTAAGCAGAAAAAATGCGTTTTTTAATAAAAAAGGCTGTTTTGTTAATAAATAGGGGGTAAAATGGCCTTTTTAAGGCTTGAGACACATTTAAAATTAGGGTTTTTCACCAGACAAAACTCCCTTCATCCTGAAACGTAACCATTGTAATGTTTTATAAAAAGCCATTTTTGATTACTTTTGTACTACAGTTTTGCACAGATGAACGAACAAAGATGAATGAATTTAGAGAAGCGTTACTGATTTTAATCTCCACTCCTATCTACATTATAGTGATCGGTGCCGAGTTGTTGTTTAGCTATATACACGAAAAAAAATATTACAGCACCAAAGGTATACTGGCTAATGTTTATCTATCCGCCCTGAATTTTTCTCTCGATATCATTATTCGTGGTATTTGTTTGTTTGTCCTGAATTATTTTTATCAATTTAAATTGATAGAAATAGAAAATCAGTTTGCATACTGGACTGTTTTATTGATTACACAAGACTTCATGTTTTACTGGTTACATCGCGTTGACCACTATTGCAGGTTGTTCTGGGCTGTTCATGTAACCCATCACTCCTCTGAAGAATTTAATTTGACAGTCGGTTTTCGCTCGTCTGTTTTTCAGCCCCTTTATCGGTTTATCTATTTTATTCCGTTGGCGCTGCTCGGTTTTAAAGGTGTTGACATCATGTTTATTTACGCTGCTACGCAAATTTATGGCATCCTCATTCATACGAAAACCGTTGGGAAATTAGGCTTTATTGAATGGTTTATGTCCACGCCATCTCATCACCGGGTTCATCATGCATCCAATGTAAAATACCTGGATAAAAACATGGGAATGGTTTTTATCATTTGGGACAGACTGTTTGGAACGTTTGAAGAGGAAGACAAAAACGAAGCTGTTATTTATGGCCTTACTGAAAATATTAAAACGTATCATCCGGTAAAACTGGTATTTCATGAATGGATCAACATTGGAAAAGACCTTCGTAAATCATCTTCCCTGCATAACAAGTTTATGTATTTGTTCGGACCTCCGGGCTGGAGCCATGACGGTAGTAAGAAAACGGCACGTCAATTAAGATCGGAGGCAAAAGGAAAGCAAAAAATTTAAAGCTTAATTACAATTGATAATGCGTTTGCTAATGGCAACTCCACTTCCCAATTTTTCAGCAGCCATATAATCTTCACAAGCTTTATTTTTCATTCCCAATTGTATGTAAGCATCTGCACGAGCAAGAAACGCTTTGACATATTTAGCATCCAATTCTATTGCTTTTGAAAAATCCTGAATAGCTTCCTGTATATTGTCTAAATTATCCTTTACCACTCCTCTATTATAATAAGCCAGCGCGTTAGTGGAATCATTTATAATTGCCAGCGTGTAATCCTTTATAGCGCCATCTGTATCATTCATCATTGCTTTTAAAAGCCCTCTTGATACAATTGCAGCTGTATATTCAGGTTTTAATTGAAGCGCTTTGTTGTAATCAATAAGTGCTTCATCATATCGTATCAGTTTCCTTTTTAGCTTGCCTCTTAAATAATACAAATTGAAGGAGTCAGGTAAGATTTCAATTGCTTTGGAATAAAAATCAATGGCCGCCGTATAATCCCCTAATCTTTCTTTTTCATTTGCCTGAATCTGGTAATCTACCACTTTAAAGAAAGGTTCCTCTGTGTAAGCAGTACAACTTTTCCATTTCAGAAATTTATACGCCAAAGGGTAACCTCTTTTTAAGGCTTCAAATGCATCTTTGCAAGCTCCTGCATTATCCTGCAGTGTATCTTTTATCAAGGCTCTGTAGTAATAATTAGAAGCAGAGTCGGGTTGCATTTTTATACATAGCGTGATATCGTTTAACGCCCCTTGAAAATTCTTTGCTTCAAAATTCATAGCTGCACGTTTTTTCAAAAGCAATGCACTATTGGGTTTCACCATAATCGCCCGGCTCAAATCCGAGAGTGCCCCAATGTAATCTTTGCGCAGGCTATGTGCAATGGCTGATTGTTCATACGCTTCAATATAGTTTGGATTGATCTCTATCGCTTTATTGTAATCCTTAATGGCATTTATATAATCCAACAATAAATCATAAGCATTCGCTCGTAATACATATGCTTCAAAGTAATCTTTTTTTAAACGGATGGCATTGGTACAATCTTCAATTACTGCTTTATAATCCGGAATATCATAATATGGCCGAGCACGGTAGTAATATAGATCAGGAGTGGACTGCCATTTCAATGCATTGGTAATGTCTTTAATTGCTCCCAAATCATCTCCTATATCATCCCTGATTTTACTCCTTTCCAATAATGCTTTCACATCCGAAGAATCAATCAATATGCATTGCGAATAATCAATCAGGGCTTTTTGTTGCATACCCATTTTTTGAAATTCAAGTGCACGGTTGTAATATGCTTCTGAAGCTTTGGGATTCTTTTCAATCAAAGTGCTTAATACTTTTACTGTTTCATTTTTGCTACCAAGCTTACTTGTTGCCATTGCTTTGTTTATGTATGCCCTAGTATACATAGGATTCATAGCTATAGCTTTATCATATTCTATGATGGCTTCTCGCAGTTTGTTTTGAAGACTATAGATGTATCCAATATTATTGTGAATTTCTGCAGCCGGTTTCAAAGAAAGTGCTTTGTCGTAGTCTCCCAATGCTTCTTTGTATTTTTTAATTTCAGCATATGCCGCTGCTCTATTGATATAGGCCTGTACCCTTGAAGGATTTAGTTTTATCACGGTTGTGTAATCTGAAATGGCCGGATTAAAATTAGCAAGCGTTGCATATAGTACTCCCCGGTGAAAATAACCATCCGTGTTTTCAGGGTGTGTACTTATGTATTCATTAAAATCAGCAAGTGCTTCCTGGTATTTTTTATTTTCAAGTGCGGTGATTCCTTTTGTTAAGGATTGGCTGGATAATCCTTGCGCGTATGTTGTGAAAGAGAGAACTGTAACTACTAAGTATAAAAAAAAATTCTTCACGTGGCTGTCGGTCTTACTTATTAAGTATGCGCTAAGATAATGTAAAAAAATAATATGAGTCAGCTGGCAATTTCCTCTAAAATACTTAATGATTTTACGTCTCCAAATCCGTCAATATGAAGTTGATAATACAGAATCAGCGCTTGAAGCAGCTCTTTTCGTTGCGCTCTGTTTAAAGAAACAGATTGAAAATTTTCAAATGTTGCAGATAGAAAGCGGTGAAAAAGTTGGGTGTTGTCATGGTTCAGATAATGACGGTGTACAGGAACAGTCCTTATAAAGCAGCCCTCTTTTAAATCAAATAATTGGTTACCCTCTTCTAGTGTACCATGAGGAGCAAATCCAAGATAAGGGCTTAATTGTATCATAAAGTATATATGAAAATTGGAGCAGCTATCCTGTTTCAGATCCAAAATCAACAATGCATTTTTAATGAATTCAAACAGATGGGCATCTGCATGCTCTTCTTTCAGAGCCTTATACAAGATCTCATTTAAAAATATCGCTACGGATCTTTTTAGCAAATGATAAGGAATATCCGAGTAAGGCTTTAATAAATTGATTTCGGATACACGTTGTAGCGTTCCTTTAGTTGAATTGGAAACGACGAGGTCAACCAGACTGAGTGGTTGCAGAAGTGCAGATTTATGTTTTGATTTTTTACCTTTTACACCACTCAGCATATACGATTGCAATCCAAATGCCTCCGTATATACCTTTACAATCAGGCTGCTTTCAGCGTACTTAATGGAATGAAGAATAATGCCTTCTGTTTTGTGAAGCATTGTTTCTTAATTAATCACCAGAATTTTGGTTGCCACTTTTTGAGAACCTTCCTGGTTGGTGCAAAATACCATGTATACACCGGTACTTACTTTTTCTCCTTTGAAATTTTTTGCATCCCATATAGCCTGACCACCTTGTGAAGTTAACTCACATACAAATGTTCCGCTGATATCTGTAATTTTTACAATGGTATTGGTGACAAGCCCTTTAATTACAATAGGGCCAGTGTAATTGTCTCTCACAGGATTTGGAAAAGCATATACATCGGTAAATTCTTCCAAGCCTTCAGTTGAAGTTCCCCGGAAAGACATAATTCCTTTAGGGGTTCCGAAAAACACATCGCCCGTTTTATGATCAATAGCAATGCTTTTTACGTTATTACTGATCAAAGGACTATTCTTCTCATCAAAATGATAAATCTGTTTGGTTCCATCAGCTGACATCAGGTAAACACCAGATCCTGAGGTGCCCAACCATTTACGATTTGCATCATCCACAGCAATTGCTTGAACAGTCTCTGTTTCCAATAGCAATTGAACGTTTCCATCCTGCTCTAATTTTATCGTCTTTGCATCAAAGTTTTGCCCGGAGAACACAGATTCCGGATTATAAAACACACAGATCCCTTTATCTGTACCAACCCAAATTTCCCCATCCTGGTCTTCTGCAAGACTATACACACCAGCACTGGTCAGGTTTCCTTTTCCTACAGCCACACCCAATTGTTTGGTGTTGGATGCATTGCACACATCGTTTGGCCCACCTTTAAATACACCAATTCCTCCTGTAGGAATGGCAAACCATTTTTGATCATTTTTATCAATGATCATTTGGAAAGTATATTGGTTACCGACGATGCTCGATAGATTAATTGATTTCCAGGTTCCGTTTGTAAGCTTCACAGCCAAACGGCTTTCGCCACCACCGTTTCCGATCCATAAGTTATGATCCTTATCAAATGCCATCCCGTGAGCCCATACACCGTCCTTCCATCCTGGGATAGCAGAAAGTAAAGAGCTGTTCCATAAACTATAATTTGCATAAGGCCTTCTGTTTCTAAACTCCACTAAACCGTGTGCGAAGGTAGATACATATACTTTATTGGGATCAGCTGGATCTATGAGAACCTCCATCATATCATATAGAGTGTCTAATCTTATTGAACCTTGCAAACCCGTAACTATTTCCCATTTATTGTCTTTCAGGATAGAAACGCCACCAGCGGTAAGTGTATTCCCGTTTGCTGCAGTTAAACCTCCAGCTATGGACCAAAGTTCACCATCGTAAATATCCATAGCTTGTATATTAATATTATGCGGTCCATCCAACTCAAATGCCTCGTAGGCGTAATAGTCATTGGTTTTCAATAAACCATAGGTCTGATCGGCTACCCAAAGTATTCCACCGTTATCAACTTCACTATCATAACAACTGAATAAATTAGCGTTGCTTGAGCTGAATGCCTTCAGTGTTGACAGCTGATTATCGTATAAAAAAACAACCTCTCTTGCCGTAATCAACAATTTATTATACGAATTTCGTAAAGCTACACCACTAAAACCAAATGGAAGTTTGGAAAACAAACTCCATGAACCATTCTCATACTGATAGATTTCATCAGCATTATAATCACCTGTCCTCAAATTTTTAGATAAACAGGTATATAAAACACCGTTTACAGAAGCCAGTGCATTGTACCATCCCCATGGGAGCCCTGTCATTCTTACCCATGAATTATAGTTGGATAAATTCGAACTCTTTAAAGCCTGGTAAACTCCCCCGTCTGTTGAGGCATAAATGTAGAGGTTGTCCATCGTAATATCTCTAACATTAAGCGTCGTCCCTGCACTATCAAGTGTATAAACATCTTTGATTTCCTCTTTATTCATATCCATCACCACCACGCCAAATCCACAAGCCATGTATGCATATTGGTTATCCATGTAAACATTATTGATCGTCTTGTTTCCAAAAAGTGATTTATTTTTGATATCGGGAACATTCACAATGTTAAAAGCCGGCTCAATAATATCCAGATTTGTATTTTTATAAATGATCAGGACTTTTTGTGTAGTTGGATTGTATTTTACAATCTTTGCTTCAATATCAGATAGGCCATTAATTTTGGAGAGGTGATGAACTGCGTTTTCATAAGTTGGAGACCAAAAGAACCCTCCGGCAGTTGCGCAATAAACGCGGCCATTTCCTATCGTAACCGAAACAGGTTTACGATAAGAAAGATGATCATCCCAACCACCCACACTTACATAATTTTGTGAATAGGTGATAATTGCCGTAAAAAACAATATAGTGAAAATTGTAAATTTTTTCATTTCTTTTCAAAATAGCTTTAAAGAAACATAAAAGTAGTAAAATTATTGTTCAGAACTGAAGAAAGACCGTATAAGTAGTAACAATATCCTTATCTTTGCAGAACAAAATGACTTCGTAGTTCAACTGGATAGAATGGCAGATTCCGGTTCTGCAGGTTGGAGGTTCGAATCCTCTCGAGGTCACAAAATCAGAGCGGGAGTAGAAAGCGAGATCGCTCACACAAACTAATCCCCTTTCGAGTGAAAAAAATTCACCAATTCCACCCTGTTTGTGGAAGTCACTGGAAACTAAACCTCTCCATTTATGAACCTATAATCCTCCCAACACCCTTTAAAATAAGAATTTTTTATGCATTGGTGCACTTCTTGAAAATTGTAAATTGTAGCTATTCGATACGAGAAGAACTTAAACAGAATACCGATGAAAAAATTACTACTTAGCATTTTAGGAACGATTACGTTCTTTTATGCTGCCGCACAGCCCTCAAATAAAGCACTTTCACTAACTGAAAAATTATCGGGAGAAACGGTTGCAACACCTGTAGCAAATCCAGGTGAAGATGAATATAAAATTCAGATTTACCCCAACCCCACGTCCGATCTATTGAACATCAGTTTCAATTCCGAATCACAATCAAATGTGACCATCGAAATTATCGATATGACCGGTAAAAAAGTTTTTTCAGAAATATCTGTTGTTCAAATTGGAAGCAACGTACGATCTGTATTTACAAACAGATTTAAAAGCGGGATCTATTTTGTAAAGATACAGAGTGTAAAAGGAGAAACAGTAGAACGATTCGTTAAAAATTAAACAACATAGTACAATCAAGTATGGTAAAGCAAAGGAGCGAACAAATTTGTTCGCTCTTTTGCTTTACATCAATAATCTTCTCTAAACTCAGAGAAAAAAAATCCACTAAAGCATCTTGTTACACTCTAAATGAATAGCAAAATCAAGCACTTCAACATTGGCTTAGTTGTTGAAAATATTTTCGTCATTAAAAAAAAGCATGAAGCCCAGTATTTATACTGAAAGCCGATTGCTATTGAAAAACAAGGTATTTAACAAATTACCAAATTCCTTTGCTGACAAGGGAAATCATTGGGTATACTGTTTTAATACATCCCTGTTTTAATA
>DASRRA010000437.1:0-1661 GCA_035696085.1 Bacteroidia bacterium
AATAATACTATCAAGAGAAGGAGAATAATGTGTGAAGAGATTAATTGTATCATTGACAGCATCCTGCGAGGCTTGCTCCGTTAAAACCCATTTTGCAGCACCTGTATTTGCAAACAATAAATTAAACTCACGAATGGGGTCGGGAATGGAAGCAGAGATGACAAAAGAATTTTCATTCACCGGAATAGTTCCCCTGACAAGTCCGATTGGTTTTGTCAAAGGATAAAAAACATAAGCATTGTCCCCACTACCTTTTGCAGCCGAAGTGACAAAAGAATGTAAACGCGTAGAAAAGAATTTTGGTTTTGTATCAACAATAGTAACCGTATCACCAATGTTATTGCCGGATTTTAAAATCACATCGTATTGGTTTTCTCTCCAGTTAAATCCCGTGGCACCGGCACCATAGTAATTCCCGATATCCTGCCATATCCAACCCTCAGGAATAGTTTCTGAATCCCATCCTTTATTATCAATAAGAATACCACCGTATGTTTTAATATTCAGTGTTCTTATTACTTCGGAAAATTTATTAAGAATTAATGTGTCACAAGTAGTTTTCCACCGCCAGCTTCCGAACGTAGGATCGCCAGATGGAGTAATGTAAAAATATCCGGATAATGACTTGCCTTTTATTTTACCTATATACCCAAATTTTGTTTTGTATCTGAAATCCTTTCCTATCAATTCATAGGCGGTTGCGGCGGTGACAACTTTCAATGTAGATGCAGTTGCCAATCCAATTGTTGCATTCTTATCAAAAACTACCTGTCCTGTTTTTGCGTTAATCACATACAAAGAAGAAATGGCATTGCTCAATTGCGAATCCTTTTCAAACTGTGAATAGGCACTCTCCAAACGCCTGGAAATGTTTTGTGCGAATGAATACCCTGAAAGCAATAAGCCTGCAATCAGAAATAGTTTTTTCATGGTGTTGTACATTGCGCTAAAATTAGGTTTTACAGATGAAAGAAGTGAATGCAGCCATTATCACCATTGGAGATGAGCTTTTGATTGGACAAACTATTGATACCAACAGCGCATTTATTGCACAGGAGCTAAATAAGATCGGTATTTGGATGAAGAAAAGGATTGCAATAGGTGATGTAAAAGAAGAAATTCTGAAAGCGTTGAAGGAACAAAGCAAAGACTGTGATGTGATCATCATTACGGGAGGATTAGGTCCAACAGCAGATGATATCACGAAGCCAGCGTTATGCGAATACTTCAATTCCAATTTAATTGTTGATGACGCAGCACTGCAAAATGTAAAAAACATTTTTACAAGGCTTAACCGCCCATTAATTGAAAGGAATCTAAAACAGGCCGAGGTGCCCGACAATTGCATAGTGTTACCAAACAAACGAGGTACGGCACCGGGGATGTGGTTTGGCCCATCCCCATCAACTAGTTTGAAAGTTGAAGATGGTACTAAAGCCCCTTCCCGGTGGCAAGGGGAGAATCAGTCTGAATCAATTTTGACTGCTTCAAAAAAGCAAAAAGAAGGTGAAGGTTTGTCCAACCTAAGTTCGCCCACCGGCGTACAGGGGGCCGCGCCCATATTTATTTCTCTACCCGGTGTCCCTCATGAAATGAAGGGACTAATGATTGATAGTGTTATTCCAAAACTGAAACAAAGTTTTGACCTGCCAGTGGTTGCC
>DASRRA010000438.1:0-4186 GCA_035696085.1 Bacteroidia bacterium
GAAATGCCAATGAAAAAACACCAAGCAGGTAAACGCCAATAACAATTGGGTTTTTAAATACTTCCAACATCACTGCATATAAATTTTCGTTGCCATTGGCATCTTCACCAGGTAAGCCTGTAAAACGTGATTTTACCCAGAAGTTAGCCAAGTGAACCACCAGGAAGATCAATAATAAACTACCCAGGATACCCATAGAACGAGAGTACCATTTACTGTTTGCCTTCCCATTGGTAACAGCATATTTCACCGGACGTGCTTTTTGATTTTGACGGGTTAACGCAAGCGCCTGAACCATGTGTAGGATAAGACCAATAAATAATACGATCTCCATGATGCGTATGATTGGATTCTCTGCCATAAACTTCGCTCCTTCATTGAACAGCAACCCTCCATCATTAAAAAAGATGAATGAATTAAGCAGACAATGAACAACTAAAAAGGAAATCAGGAAGAAACCTGTTAAACCCATCACCAATTTTTTTCCGATGGAAGATTGTAAAAACGTTCGTTTCGTAGTAGTACTCATAAAGGATATTATTAATAATTCTGAACAGTTTCAGTTTTGCAGTGCAAATGTATGACTCAAAATGATTTCTATCAAGTAAAATACACCCCTGGCACGTAAATAATAAGGCATAGGGCGCTGAATAACCTAATTCCTTTGCCTTTGCCTATTATTTATAATGATTTTAAATTAGTTTGAAGAGGCATTTTCAAGGTTCAATGATGCAAGTACACAGCGACATACGTTTAAAAGTTAGAAGAAGACAGAACGCTGTTTTCTTGCGTATTTCTGCTAATTTTTTACACGAAATTGCAAGAAATTGCGGCCCAGTATTTTTAATAAATAGTACATTTACACAAACCCTAGCCATGATCTTATGAAATACGATGCAATCAATACCAACTTATTTATAGAAAACAGAAAACGTTTTGCAGCGAGCTTGAAACCCAATTCTATCGCACTGTTTGTAAGCAATGATATTTTACCAACGAATGCGGATGGAGCGATGGGCTTTGTTCAAAATTCGGATTTGTTCTATCTCTCCGGCGTTGACCAGGAAGAAACCATTTTATTGATTTATCCTGATGCCATTACCGGTTCCCATAAAGAAATTTTGTTTGTTCGTGAAACCAGCGAACACATTGCTATTTGGGAAGGAGCAAAATTAACCAAGGAGCAGGCAACGAAAACCTCCGGAATAAAAAATGTACAATGGGTGCATCATTTCGAGCAAATCATTAAAGGTATTATCTATCAGGCGGAGCGCATTTACTTGAATAGCAATGAGCACAACCGTAGATACATTGATATGCAAACCGCCGAAATGCGTTTCAATAAAAAAATAAAAGAGCAATATCCGTTACATACAATTGAGCGCTCCGCACCAATTATGCATAAACTACGCGCAGTGAAATCGGATATAGAAATTGATTTGATTCAAAAGGCTTGTGATATTACCGAAAAAGGATTTCGCCGCTTGTTGAATTATATTAAACCTGGTGTGATGGAGTATGAAATAGAGGCGGAGTTGATTCATGAGTTCATTCGTAATCGTTCAAACGGTTTTGCGTACGGACCTATCATTGCATCGGGCCATAGCGCTTGTGTTTTGCACTATGTAGAGAACAATAAAGAATGCAAAGACGGAGATGTGATCTTATTAGATGTTGCTGCAGAATACGCGAATTACCGAAGTGATTTAACACGTTGCGTACCGGTGAATGGAAAATTCACCAAACGTCAGAAAGATGTGTATAATGCCGTGTTGCGTGTGATGAAAGCAGCTACAAATATGTTGACTGTTGGCAATACATTTCCGGAGTACAATAAAGCAGTTGGACAATTAATGGAGAAAGAACTCGTTGATTTAGGGCTGATAACACTGGATGATATTAAAAAGCAAAACCCGGAACTGCCTGCTTACAAAAAATATTTTATGCATGGAACCTCTCATTTTTTAGGATTGGATGTGCATGATGTAGGCGATTTTGGAAGAAAGATGGAAGCAGGAAATGTATTTACCTGCGAGCCGGGAATTTATATTCCAGAAGAGAGTTTAGGTATACGCATTGAAAACAACATTTTGGTAACAGCAAAAGGGCCAGTTGATTTGATGAAAAACATTCCGGTGGAAGTAGAGGAATTGGAATCGTTAATGGCGAATAGAAAAGTATTGGCGAATTAATTTTTTGAAGATACCATCGGATAGCTATCGGGTCAAGAAAAACAAGAATATGTGATTGGCCTCTGCTACTAAAGCTTCGCAATTCTCACTTATCTGGAACCGATAGCTATCCGGTGATACTTATTTAATTCTGGAGAACTCCAATTTTCCAGCACTTAAAGCATACGCGGTTACTTCTCCTTCTTTATTATATTTTGGTTTCACCGCAATTTTTTTCCCGGTAACTGTACTCAATTTTTTTGCAAATACCCCGGCAATATCCCATCCGTTTATCTTTGCTGGTTTATCGTTGTTTTTATCTTGGCTCATCATTTCTTTACCAATTAATTTTTCTTTTAACTTACTTGCCAGTAAATCCTGAATACTATGAAACTCCGGTGTTTTCAGTTGTCCGGGTTTCTTCTCAATTTTTGCGATAACGGGTGTATTAGTTCTATCAGGATTCAAATTAGAATCCAAAGCAATTATTGTATTTCTTTTCACGAAGGTCTGGTTATCTTCTTGTGACGGTTTTATGATAGCTGCCGTTTCTAGTTTATTCGTATTTTCTATTGTTTTGGCCACTTTTGTTTCTTTCGGAACAATTTGTCGGTGCTGATTTTTTTTCATCGAATAGGTATTGGTATTCGTAATACCTGTTTTTGTTTGGGATTCAATTGCCATAGGGCGTAGAACTATAGCAGGTTGTACTGTTGGAGTTATTTGTTGATGAGCAATCTGGTTGCTATCTGTTGTACTAAAAGTGGAGGTTGTTCTGAAAAGAAAAAACAATCCCAAAATAATAGCAATAGCTGCAGCCGCTGCCGATATGTAATAAAACAACGGAACAACTTTTCTTTCCTTGCGTTTTAATATCTGTTTATCAGCAAAGATGATAGAAGTATCAGCAGCAATTTTTGTGTGTTGATAAAGTGTATAGTTTCGTTTTAATTCGGTGTTAGCTTTAAGCTCTTGCTCTAATTGCCCTTGCTCTTTTTTATTCAGTAATCCTTCAACAGAAGCTATTAAAACCTGATCCTGTTCAGCAACTTGTTTCAACTCATTTTTATCTTCAAAAATAAGTGAAGGGTCGGCTTGTAATTTTGTTTGTTGAAAGAGGTTAAATTCTTTTAAGTATTCAGGGTGGGCAGTTAAATAGGCATTCAGTAACATTAATTCATTTGCACCCAATGTACCTTCAACGGCGCGTATAAAGTATTCTTCCTGGTTATCAGGTGTTATATTTTTTTTTAGGGATTCTTTGTTTTCAAAAACGGGCGTTGAAAAATCACTTAGTTCAATATTCTCAAATTCATCCAGTTCTTTTTTTAATTCGGGGTGTTGTGATAAAAACAAAAACAAATCAGCCACCTGTTGAGGTGAAAGATTTCCTTCGTGATAATCGAGGAAATAAGCTTCGTAGTTGTCTTTATTAATGTTCATAATTTAAATCACATTTTCCAATGCCCCGATATAATTTTTCAAGATGCCCCTGGCTCTAAAGATATATACTTTTACCTGGGATTCATTTAAGCCTGTTATTTCACCAATTTCTGCATAACTGTAGCCTTCATAGTCGCGGAGCAAAATAAGTGATCGTTGGGTATCTGTAAGCTTTGTTAAGGCTTCATCAAGTACTTCTTTTAAGTCGCTGTATTGGCGGGTATGACTTAGGGTTTGTTCCCGTGTTGCCGTCATCTCCGATAGGCGCTTATCTTTCCGGATGCGATCAATCATGGTGTGATAGGCAGTTGTAAACATATATGATTTTGCATTGGTGCTAGCTACGTCTGATACTTTAAGCCATAGCTTTTCATAGGTATCCTGCACAACGTCACGCGCTTTCTCTTCATCCTTCATATTTTTAAGAATGAAGCGATAAAGCTGATCGGCATATAAATCAACGGTTTTGTTGAATTCTTCTACGGTCATAAAAGCGCTTTTTGATCAATATCGAGCCTAAGACGGTAAGGCGGTATTAAAGTTACATCATAATTTAAATTAATTTCAAGGGA
>DASRRA010000439.1:0-3233 GCA_035696085.1 Bacteroidia bacterium
TAAACAGGGCGACGTGCCTGTATTTGAAGTGTTGCATTAAATTCGTCTACCGCAATACGTTCTGTAATGTTGATGAGTATGCTGCAATCAATGCGTTCCTCATTTTTAAATGTCTCCGTAGTCCATTTACGGTTATTCATAAACTCGGCAATCGCTGTTTTCAAATTATCGTAAACCTTTTTATCTGTTCCGGAAACCTGAGCCGTAGAAATTTGAATTTGACAATTTAATTCTTGTCCGTATATATAATTAACACATACCGTAAAAACGGCGAGTAGAAATAATTTTTTCAATTTATGAGTTTTTAAAATCAAGGATCGTATTCAATATGTCTTTGGCAACTTCTTGTTTTGTTTTTAACTGGAATTCCTTCAAATTATTGTACTTGTCAATAATGGTGACCTTGTTTGTATCGCCTTTAAATCCGGCACCTTTATCATTCAAGGAATTAAGCACGATCAAATCAAGGTTTTTATTTTTTATTTTTTTCTTTGCGTTTTCAATCTCGTTCTCGGTTTCCAGCGCAAAGCCTACCAACAATTGATTTTTCTTTTTTAGTTTACCCAGTTCAAGAAGTGTATCTTTTGTAGGCACCAGGTTAATAACGGGTGGCGAATCGGTTTTCTTTATTTTTTGTTTGGCAATTGTATCCGGTTTAAAATCGGCAACTGCAGCTGAAAGTATGGATACATCAGATGTTTGAAATTCTTTTACTGCGGCCGTATACAACTCCTCAGCAGAAGTAATATCAATGCGATTGATGGATTTATTTGCGGTTACAAGGGTAGTAGGGCCGCAAATTAAAGATACTTCAGCTCCCTGGTTAGCACATTCTTCTGCAAGTGCAAATCCCATTTTACCGGTAGAGTGATTGCCAATGAAACGTACCGGATCCAGTGCTTCGTAGGTAGGGCCGGCTGTAATCAGTACTTTCTTTCCACTTAAGGCTAATTGATCAGCGAATTTTTTTTTTAGAAAATCAAAAATTTCTTCCGGCTCCGCCATACGGCCTTCTCCATTTAATCCACTTGCCAGTTCGCCCGTTCCGGGTGGGATAAGAATATTTCCATAGGCTTTTAAAGCCGCTAAATTTTTAAGAGTTGAAGGGTGTTTATACATATCCAGGTCCATTGCCGGTGCAAAGAAGACCGGGCAACGTGCTGATAAATACGTAGCCAGCAATAAATTATCGCAAATACCAGTACCCATCTTCGCTAGCGTATTGGCCGAAGCCGGCGCAATCACAAAGGCATCTGCCCACAAACCAAGTGCTACGTGGTTGTTCCATTCTCCTTCTTTGTTTTTTACAAAGTCAATAAAAACAGGATTTTTTGCTAAAGTGGATAACGTAAGTGGAGTAATAAAATCAAGGGAAGCAGGTGTCATGATCACCTTTACATTGGCTCCGGCTTTTACAAGCAAACGAATCAATAATGCTGATTTGTAGGCAGCAATACTGCCTGTTACACCGATAAGGATATTTTTGTTTTTCAGCATAATACAAAGGTAGCATTTTGTATGGCGTACTTCAAGCCCTAAAAAATCCTAAAACGAAGCAGTAATAGAGCAGAATAGCTTTATTAACAGCTTCGTTTAAGAAATTCCGTTGGAATTATTTCTGATTTTCAGCAGAAGGATTGCGATAATAAATTTTATTATCAAAAAACTCCTGGATCGCGATCAATGAAGGTTTCGGTAAACGCTCATAGTATTTTGAAATCTCGATTTGCTCTCTGTTTTCAAAGATTTCCTCCAGATTATCAGTATTGGATGCAAACTCAGCCAACTTATTTGTTAACTCTTCTTTCATTTCTGCACTGATTTGATTTGCACGTTTGGAAACAATTGCAATACTTTCATAGATATTGCCTGTTTTGTTATCCAAATCTCTCAAATCACGCGTAGTGGTAGTTAAATCCGCTGTTGTTTTTTTGTAGTCCATTTTATGATTGTTTTGTATTATATTTTTCTAGGTTTTTTAACGTATGCGTATACAACAACTCCGCTTCTTTTAAATAGGTGCTGTTGGGATATGTTTCAATAAATTTCAGATAGGTCTCAGCCGTGATTTTAAAACGATCTTCTTTTTTCTGCTCAATGCTGTTCATGGCCATTAAGTAATAGGAACGAAGGGATAAATAGCTGTAATACTCTGCATCTTTGCTGGATGGAAAATCTTTTACATGGTTTGCAAATGCAGCAGCAGACGCTCTGTAATCGCCCATATTGTAGTAAAGCATTGCATTTTCAGAAGATTTACGTTCCAGTTTACCTCTTAAAATATCCAATAGTTCATTGCATTTTTCAATGCGTTCGCTTTTGGGGTATTGTGTCGTGAATCGTTGAAACTCCTTAATAGCAAGGCGTGTGTCGGTTTGATCCAGGCTGTAAGGCGGTGAATTTAGATAAAAACAAAACGCATTCATGTAAGCGCATTCTTCCGTATGCTTACTGTTTGGAAAGTTTTTTACGAAATTTCTAAACTGATATCCGGCAATGATATAATCCTCTAGATTGTAGTTACAGTAAGCAAAGTAATAATTTACTTCCTCTGCTTTTGCTGTACCTTTGTACACAGTAACCATCTCTTCAAACAGGGTTAGGGCTTTCGTGTAATTCTCCTTTTCAAAATATTTGATGGCAGCAGCATACTTTTCGTCCGTGGTTCCAGTTTTCAACAACCGGTTGTATTTGCCCATGGTTAAGGTAAAGCGCTTATCCTTTTGTTTTTTAGTAGTAGTGGAATCATAAACGTGCTCTTTCGGTTTGCAGGAAAATAGAGCCATGCAACAAAGAGAAACCAGTACGATATAAGGGTGTTTTTTTATCATAAATAGTCTGCAAATATACAGTTTTTCATTATATGGTAATCGAAATTGTTTTTATTAATTGATAGGAAGGGGTGTTAATTAAAAAACCTTTGAAAATAAAGGGGAATACATTAATTTCGCGACTCATTTTATCACTAAAAAGCTTAAACCACACTATGAAGGATTTATTTGAAAAAATACAGGCAAATCGTGGACCTATTGGAGAACATGCAAAGGAGTCGCACGGGTACTTTACATTTCCAAAACTGGAAGGAGATATCAGCCCCAGAATGATTTTTAGAGGTAAAGAATGCTTGAATTGGAGTTTAAATAATTACTTGGGTTTGGCAAATCACCCGGAAGTGCGTCAGGCAGATGCGGAAGCAGGACAAAAATTCGGATACGCCATGCCAATGGGTGCCC
>DASRRA010000440.1:0-7271 GCA_035696085.1 Bacteroidia bacterium
CACCTGCACAATTGAATCTTTTATAGAAATGTTGGGGAATTGTTTTAATATCTTTACAAGCATCCAATGTCCGTGTACACTGCTGTGCCAATCCAGGCAACCAAAAAAGGAAGGATGCAGTTGGCTGGGTGTCATTACTGCCTCTTGGTTGGTATTGATTACATGCCCTGTTTTATTAGGATATTCCGTTTCAATACAATGAAGTGGCAAACGTGCAAGATGGATGGCTTCCGCTTCTGTAAGTGTTTGGGAGAAACAAGAAAAAAATAGGAGTAAAGAAATGATAGTAGAGAGCGTTTTCATTTTTGACCTGACGGGTTTATGGTTATAAAGAATTGCAAACTTAACTATTTTTAATCAATTTATAGGCAGAAACCTACGTTCACCCATGGAAATATTCGTCATATAAGAAAATTATATCCCCACATGAAGACTCATTGCAAAGGGAAAAAGTGATATTATTGTTTGAAGACTTAGAGAATTTTATTTATGTACATCAAAGAGAGTTAAATCGGGATGAGTTGGAAAACAAGTAACTCGACAAACTGGATGATCCAAACCCAACAGGTTTTAGAAACCTGTCGGGTAATATCCGAAATCATCTCAAACCTGTCGGGTTGCGAAGTTTTAAGTAACTTTACGCGCATTAAAAAAAATTAACCTAATTACAGCTATCCTATGTTCAAACAATTTCTTTTGAATAGCATCATTCATGAAATGAAAGTTATTCGTCGCTTAGCCACAAAAATTCAAGATAATCAAGGGGATTATCGCCCTAAAGACAACATAAGAAGCATCACAGAGCTTTTGCAATATTTATCCGCTTGCGGTACAAATACCATTCGTTATTGGTATAGAGCTGATACCTCCATCGATTTCAGAACATTTGTAGCCGAGCCAACAGCGAATTCAAAAAATATCACACCCCAAAATTTTGTCGCTGCTATGGATCAACAAATTGAGTTGATCACCCAACTTTTTGATAAAATTACCGAGGACGATTTACTAAATAAAGATGTGGACTATCCCTGGGGTGAAAAAGCAAAATTGGGTGAAGCCATTATCAACACGTCCATTAAATGGTTAACAGGATATAAAGTTCAGTTGTTTTTGAAATTGAAGATGTCCTCTGAGCAGGAATTGAAAACGCCGGATTTGTGGAGAATGACGGAATTGGAAAAGGTATAGACCTACGCTAAAGCTTCGGTCTACGCAGTAATTGAAAATCACAGAAACGTCAAAGATTTAAGCCCAGCTTAACGCAGGCTACTCCTTTGACGTTTTGATTTTATCCACTCAACATATTGAAATTAAGAACACTTACGTTATTTGTTACCTAATTTCGTTCTACATGTAGGATCCATGGAAACGTATAAAGTTTTAAAACAACATAGGGAAAATGGTATAAAACTGCTTTTTGAGAAATACTCAAAAAAGTTATCGATATATGCTTCCCGTACATGGAGTATAGAAGAAGACGTTGCCTGGGATTTAATTTACAAAACAATTTATAAAACAGCTGATGTAATAGACCGATACGAGTTTCAAAATGAACAGAAATTCGCGTCTTTTATCTTTAAAATATTTATCAATCAGTTACGGACGCATGTAAGACAAGCAAAAACAGCAGCTCAGGGGATAAAAGAAGTAGAATTAAATGATTTGATCATCAATAATTATCACCAGGATTCGGGTACCGTTAGTTCGAATTATTTATTGAAAACGCTGGAAGAAGAATTAAGTAAACTGGAAGACTGGCAACGCATTTTGCTTTTGTTACGAAGCCAGGATATGTCCTATAATGATATCGCAAAATATGTAAATAAACCAGAGAAGCAATTGAAAGTTTATTATGCCCGCCTGAAACAGAAGTTAACGGAGCGTATGGAGGAGATCGCTAATAAAAAAAAAGCAAATGTTTGATAAAGGAAAACATATGAAAAATATAAACGGAATGGATGACTTGTTAAAAGAGTCATTTTTAGAGCTGGATTTTGACCAGCCCGAAAATGAGCAGCTGATACAAGCGCTATCCGATTCTGTCATGTGTTCCAATAGTTTTCAGGGAGTTCAATCCAAGTATTCTATTAAAAATTTGGTGAGTAAAATCAGCCTTCAATCTATTCTTTGGGTTGTGGCTAGTATAGCTATTTGTGCACTTGCGATCTATTTGTTTACAAACCAGCAACCGAAGAAAAGTGCAGAAACGGTCGCTGAAAAAGAAGCCAAATCCGAAAGTAAAGTGACAGCAGTGCTTCCCGAAAAGGTGCAAAAAGCCTTTGATGAAAACATAAACAGGTCAGCAGATCAAATGCAACAAAATAATGTAGCTATTATTGAAACCCGTGACGGTCCAATTACAAAGGTGTTTCAAAGCATAGAAACTTCCTCTGAAAAGCGAATACTAAAGGAAACTGTGGATACACAACAGATAGTTGCTCCGTCTAAGAAAGTGGAACAACCTTACGTATTTCCAATTTTAACGGAAAAAGAAATTAAGGCGACGGAGAAACAAAAGAAAAAAATGAGTGACCAATTGGTAAAGCTAAATAAAAGTATATATCCATTTATACCTAAAGGTAGTATGATGTATAAAGATGCGACCATAACATCGGGTGGTTTTTACATGCAAAACCATGAGGTCACAAATTTAGAATACAGAACTTTTTTGTTTGATTTATTAATTCAAAATAGAAAACAAGAATTTTTGATTGCGAAACCAGATCAATCGCAATGGATTAATTCTAATAATACCGCCGTTTTTGATCACTTGAAAGACCTTTATTTTTCTGATAAACTCTACGATGAATATCCGATAGTTAACATTAGTGTAGAAGGGGCTAAGATGTATTGTAACTGGTTGAATGAATTATTACGAAGCAGACCGGATCGACAACAGGAATATGCAATACAACTTCCAACAGAGGTAGGATGGGTATATGCAGCTAAAGGCGGACTCAATAAAGGAAGCTATCCATGGGGAACGGATTCTATCCAAAATAGGAACAACGCTTTTCTCGCCAATTTTAATGTCCAGCTTTTGAAAGAACAATTTAACCAACCGATTAAGTACACAAAAATGTTTGGTAATACCCTCAAATTGAGTTATACCGCTTGTACCTCAGCCGGACTTGTTATGAACAAAGATACTGTTGCTACAGTAGGTGTTGAAAATTATAATCCCAATTGGTATGGATTATACTGCATGAGTGGAAATGCCGCTGAGTGGGCACTTTCAACTGATGGAAAGTCAGCAAAAGCTTTGGGTGGAAGTTGGGGAAGTGATTTTGAACATCTGAAAATTACAGGTGAAAATGAATTTCCTGGAAAGAAAAGTTCACCATTTATTGGTTTTCGTTTTATTATAATCCCTTTGCAAGAGTAATGAGCTCCTCACTTAAAACTTCTACCAGTACCTCTCCTTTTTCGTCGATCTCTTTCAATGAGACCATTCTCAATTGATTGATCAATGACGGATCGTGAGGCACTTTTACTTTGATGTAATTATCCGTCCATCCGTGCATAAAACCTTCTTTATGATCAGCTTCAAAAAGCACAAGGCGTTCTTCTCCCAAGTGTTTTTCATAGAACGCACGTAATTTTTTTGCAGATAGAATGCGCAACATTTTATTGCGTTTTCTACGAATGTGAACCGGCACCGCTTCTTTTAAATGAATTGCATCCGTGTTGTCGCGTTCTGAATACGTGAATACATGGAGGTAAGAAATATCCAGTTCGTTTAAAAAATTATAGGTATCTAAAAAATCGTCATCCGTTTCACCCGGAAAACCAACAATTACATCCACACCAATACAACAATGCGGCATGTGTTTTTTAATGCTGCCCACGCGATCGCTATACAGCTCACGCAAATAGCGGCGACGCATAGATTTTAAAATTTTATTGCTGCCGGATTGCAAGGGAATATGAAAGTGAGGAACAAAGCGTTGGGATTGTGCTACAAAAGCAATCGTTTCATCTTTCAACAAATTAGGTTCGATGGAGGAGATGCGGAAACGTTCAATACCATCTACTTTATCCAGTTCTTGAACAAGTTCATGGAAGGTCGATTGGCGTTTAAAACCGGTATCCGATTTCATCAGACCAAAATCACCCAGGTTAACTCCTGTTAATACAATTTCTTTTACTTTATCTTTCGCCACATTTTTGGCGTTTTTAACGGCATTTTCAATTGTATCGCTTCGGCTGCTGCCACGGGCAAGTGGAATGGTACAGAAAGAACAACTGTAATCGCAGCCATCCTGTACTTTTAAAAATACACGGGTACGATCTCCAAATGAATACGCATCCACAAAGAAATTCGCTTCTTCAATTTCGCAACTGTATATTTCTGCTTTTGATTTTTTGCTAAGATCGTTTAAATAATTCAGCAGCTTAAACTTTTCAGAGGCACCCAGTACCAGGTCAACGCCTTCAATATTGGCAATTTCTTCCGGTTTTAATTGTGCATAGCAACCAACAATTACCACATAGGCTTCCGGGTTGACTGCCAGTGCTGATTTTACAATGAGTTTGCATTCTTTATCGGCATTAGCCGTCACCGAACAAGTATTGATCACATAGACGTCGGATGAATCCTTAAAATCTACCTTCTCGTATCCTTGCTCCTGAAACAGCCTCGCAATGGAGCTGGTTTCAGAAAAATTGAGCTTACAACCCAATGTATGGAATGCTACTTTTCTCATTCGGAACGCGAATTTACTAAAAAAATGGCAAATGAGGGCAATGATTAGTGAAAGGTGTACAGTTTATAAGGATTTACTGAGAAAAGTGTCCGGGGTCATCACTCTAATTGTCGCTTTTTTATAATCCTTTATATTTCGAGTTAAAAAAGTTTGAATGCCATTTTCAATAGCACAATAATATTGGATAGCATCCTCAAAATCGGAAAAATCGGAAGCGATCGCTAAATCAATTGTTTTATTATCGACTGATAAAACGGTGACCAATGTTTTAAATTTTGCAAGATTATTTCTTGAAGCGGTTGCGGAATATTGTGATCGCAAGACATAATCTATATTGGAAAAAGAAAGTGCAGAAATACAAATTTTGATCTTTCGGGAATCTGCTAAAGAAAATAATTTTGCTGCGCTAATATTGAATGGTTGTCGCCCCGACAGCAGATCTATACAAACATCCGTATCTACAAAAATTTTCACCATATTTTACTTAGTATATTTTTTCAAAATATGGCTTTTGTAATTTTTCTTTGAATCAAAGTCTTTTGGTAATTCAATGATACCTGATAAACTTTTTACTAAAGGTGTTATTTCATCCTCATCTTCAAGAGGTGTAGTTAAAAAATTCAAATAGGTTTCGATTAGATGAGAAAGACTAGTGTTTTTTTTACGTGCATAAATTTTTGCACGTTCAATAACACTTTCATCCAGTTTTAAAGTTAGTTTTGTGTCCATGACTAGTATTTGTACGTACAAATATATATAATTGATACGTATAAAACAAGTTTTATATTATTCTGTTTACAAAACTGTTAATAAGTGATCCCCCCACACCCCTTTTATACCTTTTATTTTCTTTAAAATTGATACATGATGAAGTCTGTATTTTTTTACGCTACAATTGCGCTTGTTATATTTTCTTCCTGTTCGTCCTCCCAAAAAAAGGAAACACGCATTGCATTTAAATACAACGAGATGGGAGCCGTTACTTCCCTCGATCCAGCCTATGCCAGTAGCTTTGAAAACATAAGGGTAGTGGGACAGTTGTACAACGGACTTGTATCTTTATCTGATTCCTTGTCTATACAACCAGACCTGGCCAAAAGCTGGGAAATCTCCAGTGATGGACTAACCTATACATTTCATTTAAGAGGAAATGTCTATTTTCATGCAAATAAGTGCTTTGAAGGGGCAAAGGACAAAGGGCGATTGGCTACTGCAACTGATTTTGTTTATACATTTAACCGCTTAAAGGATCCTCGTACATCAGGCGCTACTTCTTTACTTTCCTGTGTTCAGGAAAAGAATGCTTTTGAAGCCACGAATGACACCACCTTTGTTATTCATCTTCGCCAATCATTTACGCCTTTTTTAGGGATATTGGCCACACGTTTTTTCTCTGTTATTCCACATGAGGCGGTTGAGTTGTATGGAGAGGATTTTCGCCGCAACCCCGTTGGTACCGGACCTTTTCAATTTAAATTATGGGAAGAAGGTGCAAAGCTGATTTTATTAAAAAATCCGAATTATTTTGAAATGGAAAATGGCATTCGCTTGCCTTACCTGGATGCGGTTTCTATTTCATTCACCAAGGATAGAGAAACCTCCTTTCTGAATTTCCTGAAAGGCGACCTGGATATGGTCTCAGGACTGGATGCCATCAATACAGATCAGGTATTAACGACCGATGGAAAGCTAAAAGCGGAATACAAAAACAGCATGGTATTGCAAACACAACCCTTTTTAAAAACAGATTATCTTGGTTTTTTTATAGATGAAAAATTTCCTTCGGTACAGCAATCTCCCTTGAAGTTAAAAGCAATCCGCCAGGCAATCAATTATGGATTTGATAGGAAAAAAATGGTGGCATATTTACGAAGAAATCTTGGACAAGCTGCCAATTCAGGCTTTGTACCACCCGGTTTGCCCTCGTATGATAGTTTGAAAGTAAAGGGATATGATTACGATCCGGATCAGGTTAAAAAATTATTAAAACAAGCCGGGTATCCGGGAGGAGAGGGTTTACCTGAAATAACGCTTGCTACCGCCGAGCAATACCAGGACTTAGCAGAATACATACAGGCACAGCTGGGCGACCTCGGTATCAAAATAAAGATTGATGTTCAAAAAGCATCGGTATTGAACCAGTCTATTGCCGATTCAAAAGTTAATTTTTTCCGAAAATCATGGATAGCTGATTATGCTGATGCGGAAAATTTTTTAAGTTTGTTTTATAGTAAAAACTGGAACCCTGCCGGCTTTAATTTCACCCATTATAGCAATCCAAAGTATGATCAGCTGTTTGAAAAGGCCAGGGAGGAACTTAATCCTGAAAAGCGTTACGCGTATTACCAGGAAATGGATCAATTGTTGATAAATGACGCGCCCATCGTACCTTTGTATTATGATCAGGTGGTTTGGCTGGTGCATACGAATATCCAGGGTTTGAGGTCGAATCCAATGAATATATTGACGCTAAAAAAAGTAAAAAAAATTAAATCATAATGTAGCAATGAGTACAAAGAAATTATACATCAACTGGAGTATCCGCATACTTATTTTTATCCTTTT
>DASRRA010000441.1:0-1636 GCA_035696085.1 Bacteroidia bacterium
CAGGATCAGGTTTACATGTAATAAATACAAGAAACCCTGTCATTAATCCTATCGTGATGATATACATTTTTTTCATACTTGTAAGATTTAGTGTTAACACTTAAAAAGAATATGGGCATTAAAATCAACTCTTCTTTCTTAATATACGGGCCTCAACCCTTTCTCTTTCCAATAATTGATTATGGGTAGATAGGGCCCAAGTCTATGTTGTTTTACAGAAAAAGTGTCGCTGAAGGGATCGATCGCATAATCAATAGCTTTTTCCTCCGAACGGGGGTAATCGAAATTATTCACATGTGGTCTTTTATGAAGAGCATCGTCATTTACAAATGCAGCAACGTCTAACGCATCTTCATCAGACAAAAAAGGTTTGTCCCAGCTAGCTTTATCATAGGGCATATTCGCTTTTAACCATTGTGCCATTTTTATGATACGATGCATGCTTGAACCCGGTTGATACGAATTGTCTCCCCACAATGGAGGATATACAAAACCTGATTTGTCTACGTTTAATTGCCCTTCACCATTTGCACCATGACAGCGTTGGCAATTCAATGTATAAAGCCGGCTACCATTCTCCGAATTGGCCTCTCTTTGAGGAAAAGTTATTTGCAAATTCTTTGATCCCGCAAAAGCTGTGTTTTTGGGAGCGAATCCGTTAATCCATTTTAAATATGATAAAATTGCGATCATCTCGCGACTATCAAGCGGCAATGGTTTTCCATTATGTGGCCTCTCAATACAATTGTTGACCCTTTCTGCCAATGTCAATACTCTGCCTTCCCTTGGTCTATACTGCGGATAGTTCTCATGAGATGAGATTAAATTAAATGAAAAAGCTTTTGTTCCTGCGTCCTGATGGCAACTACTGCAATTCATTTTGTTGCCAAGATATCTACCATTAGTTCCGTCAGGTCCGATGTAATAGGCCGTGTTTGTCATTAACTCCTTTCCATACTTTACTTCGTCACCGAATTTGTCTTTAGGAATTTTAGAAAAATCAACAGATAAGATATTTGTATGACTTTCATTTTTATTTCCCTCGAAGGAAAGAACGAACAAGCTGATTGCTGTTACAGTCAGACATCCTCCTGTTATTTTTAATAGTCGCATAAAACTGTTATTTACTTTATCAAATAAATTCTATTATTTATTTAAATACGGAGTTAATATTTCTCCCGGAATAAACTCGGCACGGTAACTCATCATGTTCTTATTGGTAAGCGTCCACAAAAAATCTCCTGCAAGATTGGTAAGGCAGATGGTTTTATGCCTTGACAAGCAAACCAACAAAGTTGTGTCGCCAACCAGGTAACTACTTCCCATACGATCTGAATACATAGATGGTGGAACCCAGGATTCTATTACTGGTTCTGCTCTTTTTGAAACAGTGTCTATAGCAAATGCAAGTGACCTTGATCTTTTTTTATCAGCACCATTATCAAAAAGCATTAACCAGCCTTTATTGTTTATGTGCGCAGCGTGTGCCTGATGAAAAATAGTATTATATGGAATCTCAAAATCTCCATCCTTTCCAAATTTCCAGATAACGCCACCAGTTATAGAATTTATTTTCCAAACCTGGCCATTGTTATAAAATGAAACAAGGTAATTATCATCTCTATCCAGCGAAATG
>DASRRA010000442.1:0-5324 GCA_035696085.1 Bacteroidia bacterium
GAGATCTTTGAACAACTATTTCAATTTAACTTCTATTAAAAAAACACCATCTTCGTTCGCATTGTCCTGCCTGTAATTCAACAATGTAAAATTTTCTACCCAATTTTGTTTTTTCATTTGTTTCATCCATTCATTCAATTCAGTGTTTCGCTTACAATTTCCCGAAATAAGAATAATTTTGGTTTCGAAAAAAAAACCATTGTCTTCTTCTCCCACTTTCTTTTTCTTTTGAGGATGGATATTCAAGCCGGTAAACTGAATGGAAGCAGGCAATGCTTTTGCAAGCTGATCCGCATAATAGGATGTTCTTGAGTTTTCAAGTAATCCATTTTGTTCCAAAAACAAACGCTTTTGATCGTAATCGCTTTTTAGCTTGGTATACCGTTGTAGCGCTACTTGCGTAAGTTCAAGCTCCGCATTCATTTCTTTATTTTTTGTCCAGTAATAATTAAAAAAAAGATAATTAACAATTAAAATCAGGAAGGTAATAATCAGCGCAGCCCATCCACGCAATTCGAATTTTTGTTTTTGTTTGAATTCTTTTTTTAATTCATCGAGCAGCTCTGTATTGGAAATATTATTTTCATTTTGAGTGAAATAGGATACCGCCCCCGCAAATGCCGTTAATAACCGTGCGGATAGTTGTTCATTTCCGATACGATACTGTTTCATTGAGGGTTCAGCTGCTACTTCCAATGAAATAATCTGTTGCTCATAAAATTGCAGACGAAATTGATGAACATATACATACGAATGGCTGATTACCTCTTTCTCCAGTAAAGGCAATACATTTGTTAAGACAAAAGGGCCCAAAAAACAGGAAGAAATGGAGGTGAGCTGATGTTTAATTAATTGTTGTAGTATATCTTTTAAAATATCCGTACGAATGATCGATACGAATACTTCATCTGCATTAAGTGGCAATTGTTGCAAGGCAAAATCAGTTGTTACCGCATTCGGTAAACATTTACTAAGTAAGCTGGCATTGGTATCATTCTCAGTTCGTCGTACTTTACGATGAATAACACCTTTGCCATTGATGATCAAAACAACAGGCGTTTTCGGATCAATCAATTTTTTTGCTTCTGCGAATGAATGTAATTGTTCCGCCTGGTTCTCAGTTACAAGTGTGTTCTTTTGTTTTTTTAGAATAACAAGGTACAGCTCATAGCTCCCATCAGGTAAAAGAATAATTTCTAGCCCTGCAACTGAATTACTCTTCATCATATTTTCCAACCCGATGAACTTCATTATTAATAGATAACTGTTGGTTTAATAAATATGGTAAGTTTGGCTTTCGTTCTTGATTTTTCTCTTGCGCTAAAAATCCATTTGATAATTGGTATTCTCGATAAAATAGGCAGTCCTGTACCTGTCTCACTTTTATTATCATTGTCTAATCCTCCAAGCATGATCATTTCCTGATTCTTAACACGAATGAGTGATTTAAAGTCGCGTGAAGAAGTATTGAAAGGACTATTTGGTCCGCCCGACTGGTTTGTAAACGTCGACTGAACAACACTAATCTCTAATGTAATTTGTTCATCTCCCGAAACGATGGGGTTGATACTCATGGAAAATTTTGCTTCAAGCGGTTTGTACACAACAGATTGAACAGTGGTTGTACTTTGTGTAGTAATGGTGTTGGTATTATTTTCCTGGTAATAACGTGTTTCTCCTATGCTCATTTTTGCTTCATTCCCATTTAAAGTGGATAACAACGGAGTAGAATTGATTTTTACATCACCGTTCTGTTCCATTAATTTCAACGACATGTAAAAATTTGGCGTCACTTTTCCAAGGTTTACGATACCTGTACCGTTTATTCCATCAATCACAGAATTAATTGCCCCTGCTCCTAACCTCAAATCGATGGATGGAAATACGGATCCCCCGGTTGTTGTAGGCTTATCGCCAAGCCCGGCAGAAATACCTGTTGCAACTTTGTTCGAATGGTTCACATCCACTATAATTACTTCAATTGAGATAACAGGAACAACGCGATCAATATCTCTTAAAAAGGACTCGATTTCATCAATTCGTTTTTGAGAACCTGAAACAATCAAACTGTTCTGATCATTAAATGCTTTTACCTCTACTCCCTTTTTTAAATCCGCGGGAATAAAATCAATTACTTTTTCAACAGTACGATACCTCAATGAAATCACCTTTGTAGTGCGCAACCCTTCCAATGTGCGCTCACCAATAAGATAGAGGTCATTGTCCTTTTTAAATGTATAATCGGTACCGTTAAAAAGGTGCATCAAAAAATCATCAAAATTTTCATTTTTTATATTCACACTCGTATTTCCTTTTACTTCCGAGAATAAATAATACTGAATATTTTTTTCTCTCGAAGCTGCAGCAAGGATATCAGCTACCGGTGTATTGAGTGCTATAACACTCAATAACCCTTCTGCATTGGTTTTAACATCCACATCTGCCGATACATTATTGTTGTTGGAATTATTCGACCTAGAAGTTCGTGGTATCTTTGAATTGGGTTGATTTAAGGTACTTGTGGCATCTATCTTTTCAATAAGAAAAACATTATCAGCAGTTGTTGTTACTTTTAAATCGTTTGCAAATGCAAATTTGTCAAGTGCTGAACTAAAATTCATTTTCTGAATATAGCCGTTGACAACTTTACCAGCCAAATCAGGAGAAAACACAACATTTTTATCAGATACTTTGGTGATCTCCTTCGCCACTTTTACGAGGCTATCCTGGCTCAAGTCCATGGTCAACAAGTCGGTTGTTTTATCATAAGAAATATTCAACGCTTTGGGAACATATGCCACAACCGGAGCAACAACCGCGGGTTGTACAAACTGTGTGAACGAAATAATATTTCCAACAAAGGTAACATCCAAGTCATATTTTCTTATTAGGAATAACAACACGTCGGAAACCGTTACATTCGTAAAATTATTATATACTTTTGCATTCAGACCAGCGTCAATACTTACATTTAAATTATTCGTTGTAGCCAACCCACGGATAAATTCCTGCAAACTTGAGCCATTAACGGAAAGCTCTACCTTTTCATTTAACCCCGGGCTGGATACAGCTATTTCTTTTAGCTTGTTCTCAATAGTCGCATACCGATCCTGAGCCATCGCAGGAATTATAAATAAAAGCAGCAGCAACAACAGAAATATGTGTCTAAACAACATTTCTGACTTGTGCATGTGCAACCGTTTCCGGTTATCCATAAAATTTAAAAAAGAGGTATTCGTCATTGGAACGTTAATAAGTATTTAATAATATTGGATAGATCTCATCAATGGTGGTCATGCCTTTTTCAAAAAGTTCAAACGCATTTTCACGCAGGGTTTTTATTTTTCGCGCATTCAGCAATTCCTCAACCGAGAAATGATTATTCTTGATATGATCGGCTAATTCAAAATCGATCGGAATAACTTCGTAAATTGCTTTTCGTCCTTTGAATCCGGTATAATGGCAATGCTCACAACCTTTATTTATAAACTGTTTTTTTATTTTCCGTGACGGTAAAAATGTTTTTGGAAATTGATTGTCGTCAAACTCCTGTTCCTGTTTACACTCCGGGCATAATAAACGCAATAAGCGTTGTGCAACAGTTGTGTTAAGTGTGCTGGCCAATAAAAACGGGGGAACACCCATATCCGTCAAACGGGATATCGTTCCCCATGCAGAGTTCGTATGAATTGTTGACAACACCAAATGCCCTGTTAATGCAGCACGTATCGCCATTTGTGCCGTTTCGCCATCACGGATCTCTCCGAGCATAATTACATCCGGGTCCTGTCTTAAAAAAGAACGCAGGGCACTTGCAAAAGTTAACCCGATCGATTCCTTTAACTGTACCTGGTTAATCCCTTCCAATGTATACTCAATCGGATCTTCTATTGTGATGATGTTTGATTTTTCCTTATTTAATATTTTTAATGTGGCGTACAGTGTGGTTGTTTTACCGGATCCGGTTGGCCCACTGATTAAGATGATACCATGTGGTTTTTTAATCCCTTCCAGGTAATCCTCTAATTCACGAGGGTTAAAACCTAACCGCTCAATATCAATATTAGCAGCGTCATTACTCAATAAGCGTAGTACTATTTTTTCTCCATGCAACGTTGGCAAGACAGAAACACGAATATCAAATTTATGCCCATCGCTGTTAAAGAAAATACGTCCATCCTGTGGAAGCCGCTTTTCCGAAATATCCAGATTGGCTTTGATTTTTATTTTATTGATAAGTGAAGGATAATCCGTTTTACCGATGGTATATCTTTCAATAAGTAATCCATCGATGCGTATACGAACACGGCATTTCTCTTCATAAACTTCAATATGGATATCACTGCTTCCCAGGTTTTTTGCTTCGGCAATCAACATGGGCAGAAAATCATCTGCTTTTACATTCCCTGCACTCACTTGCTTTATGCTAGCATGTGTATTGGTATTGCGGTAATATTTTCCGAGTGTTTTCTGAATAACAGAGCTGGATGCTTTTTCCAGCACAATTGATTTTCCAAATAACATTTCCAACTCATCTGTCAAATGCGGATGAAATTTATCTTCGGCAATGAATAATGTCAATTGCTTATTTCCCTCTGCATGCTTTGGAATGATGTGATAATGCCAGGCTTGCTGAGGAGTGATGGCATGCTGCAGATCAATATGTAAAGATATGTAGTCCTGCTCAATCATCTTAGTTGTATCACGTTTAAAATAAGCCCATCATTGTAAAAATTTATCCCTGGAAAAATAAATGTAGTAACCACGATTAGCAGAAGTACAGCGGCCATGGAGCCTGCAAGCGGAATATCCGTTGCCGGACGGGATGAAAAAAAATTGTATAGTAACACCCCGGTTAATGTGAGGATCATGCTAATAAAATAGAAGGCGATAAAATTTACCGGTGAAAAAACGGCGCAAACAACAATAAAGAATAAAATATCACCTAAGCCCATATACGTATCCACAATATTGAACAATTTCTTTTTCTTGATGCTAAAATAAAGTGTCAGACAAACCAGTTGCAGCAGAATGAACAAAGTATTTAGAAAAAAATCATGAAGGATATCATTTTTATACAGGATGGCTTTACCAACAAAACCAATCAATGCAAGCGGAAGCAACATCCATGAAATTTGACGTTGTTTAAAGTCCTGGAATACGATTATGCCTAAGGAACACAGAATACATACATTAATAATGACTAGCATGATAAAATCAGTTCATGTTGTTTATTAATCCGGAGTAACCTCTTTAATATTTTTATCCTGATCCACTTCCCATACATTGAATACCCCATCGCCATCAAAATCGGTAATGGCTAT
>DASRRA010000443.1:0-2349 GCA_035696085.1 Bacteroidia bacterium
AAAGGTATTGTGGAGCCTGTTAAAATTAAATAAATAATATGCTAACAATCAAACATTTATATTGATTATCTAAATAAAAATAAAGATTAGTTCTTATGATTATTCAATTAGAGACAAACGTTCAGCCAGCGTCCAAAGAAAAGATTCTTTCCGCTATAAACAATATAGGTTATAAAACCACCGAAGTAAAAACACAAAAGGGAAGTTACCTGGTGTGTATCGGTAAAAATGAATTTGATATTCGCCTCATCGGAAGCCTATCCGGTGTGCAGGATGTGCACCGTGTTTCAGAAGCGTATAAACTGGTTTCCCGGAAATGGAAAGTAGGCCGTACAGAAGTTGATCTTGGAGATGGCGTAAAAATAGGTCCCAATAGCCTTACCATTATGGCTGGCCCTTGCAGCATTGAAAGTGAAGAACAGGTAGAAAAGATTGTAAAACATCTGGTCGCCAATAATATCAAAATTATGCGTGGCGGGGTATTCAAGCCACGTAGTTCTCCTTATGCTTTCCGTGGGATGGGACTAGAGGGTTTGAAAATGTTTAACCGGGTGTGTCGCGCCAAGGGCATCAAGATCATTACGGAAGTGATGCAGGTTTCTCAAATTGCAGATATGGCGGATTATGTAGACGTATTCCAGGTGGGAGCCCGTAATTCACAGAATTTTAATTTGTTGGATGAACTAGGTAAAGTAGATAAACCGGTGTTGATCAAGCGGGGAATGAGCGGAACCATTGATGAATTGCTGCAATCGGCAGAGTACATTTTTTCCAATGGAAATGAAAAATTGATGTTATGCGAACGCGGCATCCGTACCTATGAAAATGCATATCGCAATACATTTGATATCAATGCGATCCCCGTATTAAAAGAAAAAACGCATTTACCCGTAATTGCTGATCCTTCACATGGTGTTGGTATTCGGGAGTATGTATCAATGGTGGCGCTTGCTTCTATGGTAGCTGGGGCTGATGGTGTTATCTACGAAGTACATGAAAAGCCGGAAGAAGCTGCCAGTGATGGACAACAAACATTGAATTTCGATGAATCACAACAGTTAATTGAGAAACTGAGAGCCTTGTACCAGGTGAAGTAAAAACAAAAACGCCAAAAGTCTAAAAGACTTTTGACGTTTTATATAACTCTTTTACTTATAACCCTGAAAGGTTTAAACCTTCTATTTGCCTCCCGGTTTCATCAAGCTATTCAAACCCATCATTTGTTTCATGGTTTGTTGCATGTTCTCCGATGAACCATCTAAGAAAATCACATTGCCTTTACCATATTCCGCAAAGTTTTTAATCGCCTCTGTCCACATGGAGAATAGGATAACAGAGGTGTCCAAATTCGCTTGTTCCATTTCTTTGGCAGCTTGTGTCATACCTCTGGCAACCTCTTCACGGAACAAAGCCACACCTTGTCCACGCAACTGGGCAGCTAAACGTTCAGCTTCTGCAGCAATCTTAATCGCATTCCCTTCCGCTTCAGCCGCTTTTGTTTTGGTAATTAGCAAAGCTTGTCCTTCGTTTTCAGCAGCTGCTTTCAAGTTGTTGGAAGCAACTACTTGTGCCATCGATTTGATAATGGCATCATCAAATGTAATATCGTTTAATTGTAAGTCGAGTAGATGATAACCCCACGTTTCAAGGGTTTGGTCAATTTGTTCTTTTACATCGTTTACAATTTCTTTTCTTAAGGAAAGTACTTCTGCTTGTCTTTTTGTAGCCACAAACCCACGAATAGAGCCTTCAATCGTTCTTACAAGGGCCTGCATTAAATTGCGGTCGTCCACGAATTTAAACGCTACGTTTTTAATGGATTCTTCCTGTGTATTCACCACAGCATACAATAACATCGCCTTGAAATAAACATTTGCCTGATCCACCGTTATGGCTTGAAATTCAAGTTCAACAGAGCGGTTTTGTATGGATATACGTTTGTAAACCACTTCAATAAAAGGAATCTTAAAATTCAATCCCGGCCCCATGATGCGGCGGTATTTACCGAATACGGTGATTACGGCAATATATCCCTGTTGTACCGTGACAAAAGACAAGAATAGGATGAGAACAACGAGTAGAATAAAAACTAAGGAAAAGATAGGAGTCATTGTTTATAAGTATTGGTTGTGTGCAAATGTATCATAAAAAAAATACCTCCTTTTACAACTTGCAGACGAATTTATTAAACGGTCAAAATTTAGCATTAACGGGCTTTTTTCAAAATTAACAGCCTCATAATCTGTAATTAAAAAGAAATTGCCAAGAACCCTTTTTCATATAAATGTTTTGTTTATCTTTGCATCGCTTAAAAAAAGGCATGTCGGTTTTGTAGCTCAACTGGATAGA
>DASRRA010000444.1:0-3494 GCA_035696085.1 Bacteroidia bacterium
AGTTGAGCAAACAAAAATTGATACCGTCATGCCAGATGAAGATGATCCCAATACATTTGTTCAAAGCAGAACACTATACATTACTTCATTTGATTCCGGATACTGGGCCATCCCTCCTTTTAAATTCATTATTAATGGTGATACCACCGGTATATACTCGGATGCACTTTTACTGAGTGTATCAACCGTTGCTGTGGATACAACACAAGCCATTAAGGATATCAAGCAACCTTACGCTATTTCCTATTCCTGGATTGACTGGATAAAAGATAACAAGCTATTGATCGGATTAGTGATGCTGGGTATACTCATCCTTTGCATTGTCATTTATTTCATTCTTAAATCCCTTAAAAACAAACCGCCTCAGGTTGTTGAAGAAGCGGTTAAAATACCACCTCATGTAATAGCCCTGGAAAAATTAGAACAGCTCAGGGCCGGCAAATTATGGCAGGAAGGAAAATTAAAATCCTATTATATTTCATTGACCGATATCATCCGGGAATACATTGAACACCGTTTCAAAATACAGGCATTGGAACAAACAACCGATGAGATCCTGACCAGCTTTAGAAGTGTAGCTATTGATAAAGAGAGCCTTGACAGGCTTAGACAAATATTGGTATTAGCGGATCTTGTTAAGTTTGCAAAAGAGCATCCATTACCAAACGAAAATGAATTGAGCATGGATAATGCATTCGAGTTTGTAAATGGAACCAAACGGGAGGAAGAGATCACTCCACCAATAAACCCAACTCCTACAGAGGAATAATTTAAACTTGTACAACAAAAGAGATGTTTAATTTTTTTAGTGATATCACATTTGCAAATAAGGAATTACTCTGGTTATTACTAGTAATACCGTTTATTATCGTATGGTATATCCTGAAGGACAAAAGTTTTCATGCAGAGATTAAAGTATCTTCTTTCTCCGGTTTTGAAGGTGTAAAGCCTTCTTTAAAAACACGGCTACGTCATAGTTTGATTGTTTTGAGAATATTGGCTATCGCTTTAATTATTGTGGTGTTAGCCCGCCCACAATCACGTTCCAGCTGGAAAGATATCAAAACAGAAGGGATAGATATTGTTTTATCACTTGATATTTCAAGCAGTATGCTTGCAAAAGATTTTAAACCCAACCGATTGGATGCTGCAAAAGAAATAGCAACGGAATTTATCGACAGCCGGCCAAATGACCGGATCGGGTTGGTTATTTTTAGTGGTGAAAGCTTTACTCAATGCCCTTTAACAAGCGATCATGCGGTAATCAAAAACCTGTTTTCGAGCATACAAACGGGTATGATGAAAGATGGAACTGCTATTGGAGATGGCCTGGCCACAGCTGTAGCGAGAGTAAAAGATAGTAAAGCAAAGAGCAAAGTTGTGATATTATTGACAGATGGTGTGAACAACCAAGGCTCAGTCCCTCCTATTACTGCGGCAGAAATTGCCAAAACATTTGGAATACGCGTTTATACAGTAGGTGTGGGTACAATTGGAAAAGCATTGTCTCCAACAGGTATTGTATATGCGGATGGAACCAGAGAGTATATTTATGTGGATGTAGATATCGACGATAAAACCTTGACGGAAATTGCAAATATGACCGGTGGCAAATATTTCAGAGCTACTGATAATAATAAGCTGAAGGATGTGTACAAGGAAATTGACCGAATGGAAAAAACCATTTTTGAAGAAAAGAATTTTACAAATAAAGCTGAGCACTTTTTGCCATTTGCAATTGCTGCCGCATTTTTATTGTTGATTGAATTTTTATTGCGAAATAATGTATTCAGAAGTATTTCATAAACCATGTTTCAATTAGAAAATAAATATTTTTTAGTCGCTTTACTTGTCATCCCTTTGTTTATTGTGCTGTATGGATTAACAACACGCTGGAGAAAGAGAATGATAACGCGATATGGAGAACCGGATGTTATTAAAAAATTAATTCCGAATGTCTCTGTAAACAAGCGTACGGCTAAATTTATTTTATTCCTTGTAGCCTTCGGACTTTTAATTATTGGAATTGTGAATCCGCAAATCGGAACACGGCTGGAAAATGTAAAACGTACCGGGGCCGATTTGATGATTTGCCTGGATGTATCCAATAGTATGCGTGCAACCGATTTAAGCCCGAACAGGTTGGATAAAGCTAAAATGGCGATCTCTAAATTAATTGACAAGTTAAACGGGGATCGTATAGGAATTATCATTTTTGCAGGAGAGGCTTATGTACAATTGCCAATTACTACAGACTATGCCTCTTCCAAGCTATTCCTGGAAAGCATTAGCCCGGAGATGATTCCAACACAAGGAACAAATATCGGTGCAGCTATTGATCTTTCGATGGAATCGTTTGGAAAAGATGAAGGAAAAAACAAAGCCATTATTGTTATTACGGATGGTGAAGACAATGAATCGGCCGGTATAACAGCAGCGCAGCGTGCAGCTGAGAAGGGTGTTTCCATTTTCACGATAGGAATGGGATCCGTAGATGGCGCACCTATACCTATATATGTTGGCGGTGTACGGGAAGGATACAAAAAAGATAAAGATGGAAACACCATTGTTACCCGGTTAAATCAACAAACCCTGCAGGATATCGCTTCTGCCGGAAATGGAATTTTTGTTAGAGCAACCAACTCTGATGCTGGTTTGACAAACATCTTGAATGAGATTGACAAGTTGGAAAAGAAACAGTTCGAAAGTAAAATGTACAGTGATTATGAAGATCAGTTTCAGCTATTTATCTTCATTGCCTTCCTATTCCTGCTTGCTGAAATATTTATAAGTGAACGCAAAAGCAAATTAGTTAAACGATTGAAGTTATTTGAAAATGAAAAGTAATAGCCGGTGGACATTTTTCTGTTTGCATCCCTTAAGCTTACTGCTTATGGCGCTAACCTTTTTGCCCGCGTTCAGTTATGCACAGCAACAAGGAAAGAAGGAAATAAAACAGGGGAATGATTCATTCGAAAATAAGAATTACAAAGAAGCCGAGAAAAAATACAAAGAGGCCTTAAAAAAAGACAAGAATAATTACAAGGCATCTTTTAACCTCGGGGATGCCTACTATCAACAAGGAAATTATGAGGCAGCTGCCCAGGAATTTCAGGCACTTACGCATCGCGCCACGTCTAAAGATACGTTGTCGAAAGCATATCACAATCTTGGAAACTCACTGTTGAAATTAAAAAAATATCAGGAAAGTGTTGATGCTTATAAAAATGCATTAAAATACAATCCCAATGATGAGGATACACGGTACAACCTGGCTTATGCCCAGCAAATGTTGAAACAACAACAACAACAACAAAATAAGGATAAGAAAGATAATAAGGATAATAAAGATAAAAAGGACAAGGATAAAAAAGATCAGAATAAGGACAAAAAAGATCAGACTAAAGATAATAAAGACCAGCAAAAGAAGGATCAGAAGAATAAAGATCAAAAACAACAGCAGCAGCCTAATGAGATTTCAAAAGAGGATGCGC
>DASRRA010000445.1:0-9933 GCA_035696085.1 Bacteroidia bacterium
TTCCCTTTTGAATCGTATTTTTTATTAACCTTAATTTTGATATCGGGTTTGATGCTGTCTTTATCGTTTGGAAGGGAATTACTGGCAATCGATAATGATTTTGTCTCTTTTTTGTTTTGAGAAAAACATCCATTAAATGATAAAGAGACAATCAACAACAATATACATTTTATTGTTTTCATGACTTTATATATTTAATAGTTAAAACGAAAGGAAGTAGAGCCCTGAAATCTATGGGCTCTCTATCCAAATTGATTATTCGACTTTAATTTGTTTAGTACTGATTTGTTTTGACTCCTTTTTAGGAAGCTCCAGTTTAAGAATACCGTTCTCATACGTAGCGGCAATTTTATCTTCATTTACTAAGTCTCCTAATGTGAAATTTCTCGAGAAGGAACCGTAGTTAAATTCTTTGCGTACAAAATTGTCGCTTGTCTTTGTGTTTTCATTTTCATGTTCGGCTGAAATGCTCAACACACCATCCGAAATCTGCACCTTAAAATCAGCCTTGTTGAATCCTGGTGCATTTACTTCGATGCTATAGTTGCTCGTATTTTCTTTTATGTTCACAGAAGGAACAAAACTCGCGTACTCCCGTTGCATCAAATCCGAATTAAAGAATTCGGAAAAAAAATCTTCGAATGGCTTAACAAATGGAGTCCTCTTTTCTAACCCATTTGCTGGCTTATTCCATTTAATAAGTGTCATGATAACCTCCTTTTTTTAAATAGTTAATAATGCTATTGATTTTTTAACCACCTTTCAAACGCAATACCATGCGCAGATTTGTGTCAAATTGACTTTTTGAAATGTAAAATTTTGTAAAAAAATTGAAATTTTTTCAGAATGAAAATGACAAATTTTCGCGATAGGTAAATCAACGAATTATACAGCTGTTAACAGTCATCATGCTAGCTTTTAGTATTGAATTTTTTGGAAGTAAATTCGAAAAGTACAATATTCCACAATATGAGCGTCATACCATAAAGAAAATCTTCCACCGGTATGGTTAGAACTCTCAGACCGCTATTTTCAGCGTTATTATACCACACTATAGGGCTGTCCGGACCGGTACCCGTAAGTATTCCATTCACGATAAAAAAAGGAAGTAGCAATATAAAATAGGCGATCCAGAAATTAGCCATATAAATGGGTCGCTTCATACCGAAAATACTCAGTGAAATTCCAGCGGTAGTAAATGACCAAAGTGTATAGTTCTTTTGAAAATGGAAGAGGCCAATCAGGAATAAAATTATACCGAGGACAAGGCTTAGCAAAGCTATAAAGTTAAAATGCCTTGCAGATTTCTTTACTAAGGTAACTGCATGATAGGTGAATAAGCAACAGAAGGGGATGCAGATAAAAAATAGAATTTCTTCTAAAGGAAGATTGTAGACGTACAAACCCAACAAATAGCGGGCATTAAAACCCCATACCTTCAGCGTTGTAAAATGCATGTCCCATAAAATAAAAGGGACTGCAACCAGTATTATAGATAAAAAAACAGCTTTGAATTGATAATGAAAATTCAGTTTGGAATGAAAGGAGCATATAAACGGAACAATCACTGAAAAAAGTAAGACAAGCAAGTAAAGATATTTCATAGCTATTTTACGTTCGCGGCTTCCTTAAAATATTTTAGCGGTACCAGCAACATTCCAAAGCATTCTCCGTCTTCCTTTCCCAAATGTTTGTGATGCACTTTATGCGCTTTACGAAGCGCACGGAAGTAAATCCAATTGGAATTTCGAAAAAGTTTTATACGCTGGTGAATAAATATATCATGAATAAAAAAGTAAGCAAATCCATAAAGTGTAATTCCAAGTCCTGCCCAAAAATACAAGTTAAAATCATTCTGTACACCCACTAGCAAGCCTAGTATTCCGGGAACGGCAAAGAAAAGAAAAAATGAATCATTTTTTTCCAAAACCGAATGCTGATTAGGGCTATGATGATCCTGATGCAGGTTCCAAAATAACCCATGCATGATGTACTTATGTGTAAACCATGCTACACCTTCCATCGCTATAAAAGCGATTAATGACGTAACAATACCTATAACTGTAAACATGTTAGCTGTATTAATTTATATTACTTTCATTTCAGAGAATACATCCCGGTTTTTAAAAACGGCATTCAACACTCTTTCAAAACAGATCTTAAACCATTCCGTAAATTTATCAGGATGTTCTCGTATTTCTCTGAGAATAATTGCTGGCGATTCGTAACGGTAATCCTCAGCCTCATCCGGATTAAGGGAAGGGATTTGATCAGACACGGTGAAAAAAACGTGGTCAATTTCATGCTCGATCAATTGATGATCGAGGTTCGCTTTGTATTGAAATGAAAATAGATGACTCAGCGCACAGGTCATTCCCATTTCTTCCATTAACCTTCGTTTGGCGCTGTCCATCAGTTCTTCTCCCGGGGCCTGATGGCCGCAACAGGTATTGGTCCATAAACCACCCGAATGATACTTATTGGCCATTCGCAGTTGTAACAATACCTGCCCTTTGCTATTGAACGCAAAAATCGAGAATGCTCTGTGAAGTAAGCCTTTCTCGTGGGCGGGTAATTTATCCATCACACCAACTTTTTCATCTTGTTCATTTACTAATATTACTTGATTCATGCGTTGTCTTTTAAATAATCGTCTTGTTATTTTTCTTAAAGAATGGATAAGACTGGTGCTGCTTTTACCTTATAACAAATTAAATTGATGGCGAAAATAGGATTTGAACATGCATACAAATTTTTCCAGATTGGGAATTCGTATACGTTTAGCCATCACTTGCTTTACGTCGGCACGGCAGATTTTTTCAAATAATTTACGATAATAATAATAGGCAAGGTATACACCTCTTCGGGCTTCGCTTGGTAATTGACGTATTCCTATTAATGCCTCATTAAAGTCACGCTCGATATCGGCCTCAATACGTTCTTTCTCGCAGGATGTAAATTTTTGAAGATTAACGTCCGGAAAATAATTTCTACCAAGCGTGTGAAAATCCTCATTCGCGTCGCGTAGAAAATTAACCTTTTGAAATGCGCTTCCCAGCTTCATAGCAGCGGGTTTCAATTTCTCGTACTGATCCATATTTCCTTTTGTAAAAATCTGCAGACACATAAGCCCGACAACTTCTGCAGAACCAAGGATGTATTCCTCATAACTATCCGCTGTATGCTCTGTTTTCTGTAAATCCATTTCCATGCTATGTAGAAATGTGTCAATTAGCTCTCGCTGGATATGATAGCGATGAACGGTTTCCTGAAACGAGTTTAGAACCGGATTCAGGCTAATCTTTTGATCCAGCGCTTCGTAGGTATCGCTTTTAAATTTAGCGAGCAGGGATTTTTTATCATACCCGTGGAAGCTGTCTACAATTTCGTCTGCAAAACGCACAAAACCGTAGACGGCATAAATGGGTGAATGAAATTCCCTGTTTAAGAATTGTATTCCCAGTGAAAAACTGGTGCTGTAAGCGAGCGTCGTTTTTTTGCTGATCTCATAGGATAGTTTATCGAACTTCTGTTTCATAGCACGTTTATTTAAATGTTTTTAATAACTCATTTGCTGCAATCTGTCCGGAGATGATTGCTGGTGGTACACCCGGACCTGGAACAGTCAGTTGCCCGGAATAAAAAAGATTTTTGATTTTTTTATTTCTTAAGGTTGGTTTTAGAAAAGCAGTTTGATGAAGAGTGTTGGCAAGCCCATAGGCATTGCCTTTATAAGAATTGTAGTCCGATTTGAAATCGTTTATACAATAACTTTTCTTAAAATCAATGTGCGCTTTGATGTATTCCCCAGTCTGCTGTTCCAATCTGTTCATCAACACATCAAAATAATATTCACGGGTTTCTTCATTGTCTTGCATCCCGGGAGCGATTGGCATCAGCACAAAAAGATTTTCATGTCCTTCCGGGGCAACCGTTGCATCTGTTTTAGAAGGGCAGCATACATAAAATAATGGCTTACTGGGCCAACTGGGATATTTATAAATTTCATCAGAATGTTTATCAAAAGACTCATCAAAAAATAAATTATGATGATGTAGCTTTTTAATTTTTTTGTTAACGCCCAAATAGAAGATTAAACTGGATGGGGAAAACGTTTTTTTGTCCCAGTATTCATCCGTATAATTTCTATTTTTTTTGTCGAGCAATTGTTCACTGTGTGCATAGTCGGACGAACAAATAACTCCATCGAAGGAAAAATTTCCTTTCGCTGTCGTGATGGATGTAATTTTTGAACCTGTTGTCAGCATTTTTTCAACGGGTTCATTGGTGCGAATGGATACGCCAAGTTCGGTGGCCAAAGCAGCCATACCCTCCGTTATCTTTGAAAATCCTCCCTGAGGATACCACGTACCCAATTGTAAAGCGGCATAGTTCATTAAGCTGTATAATCCAGGAATGTTTTTCGGAGACCCCCCCAAAAACAGAATCGGGAATTCCATAAGCTGAAGTAACTTTTTGCTTTTGAAAAATTTACGTACATGTGCATGAAACGAGCAGAAGATATCGAGTTTAAAAAGATGTGTTAATACGCTCAGTCTGAAAAATTCAAGCGGACTATTTGATGGTTTATAGATGAAATCCCGAAAAGCCAGCTTGTATTTCGTTTCCGCTTCTGATAGAAACTTTTCCAGTTTTTTGTCTCCGTCTTCCTCTTCACTATGAAATAGTTGAGCTATGGCATCCATATTTGCGGGAACCGAAAGTGATTCTTCTTTTCCAAAGCATATGATAAAGCCAGGATCCAAACGGGTCAATTGATAATAATCTTCGACTTTTTTGTTAAAGCGGGAAAAAAATTGTTCAAAAACTTCGGGCATCCAATACCAGCTTGGACCCATATCAAAAACATATCCGCTGGCTTTTAGCACGCCTGCCCGGCCTCCGACCTGGGCATTTTTTTCAAAAATAGTAACTGTATGTCCTGCCTTCGATAGGATACATGCGGCTGAGAGGCCCGAAAACCCGGAGCCGATCACCGCAATATTCTTTTTATCCTTTTTTTCCATTTTTCAAAGGTATTAAAAATTGTTTAACAATTTCGTGTTTTTGTTAAACAAAAATTTATACCAAAAATTCTTAATGGCTTCTTAACATGATTGCGCTCTTACGAAGTAATATCAAAATATTTTTTGGAAACTTCCGGATTATCTATTAAAACCAGGTTATTTATCTTTTTAATGGTCTGAAGAAAAGGCGTATTTCCGCAAAGGATGATTTGTTGGGAGGGAAATAACTTACAAAGTTTCTTCAAATAGTCGTTGCTTTGCTTAGGAGTAATCGTCTTGATCATAAAAAATACAAGGTGGGAAGGATTTAGGTGATCAGAAGCATGTTTTAAACTGTTCAGCGGGAGGTTGGCTCCAAGGTAGATGGCCTTTATTCCGGAACGAATCAGGAGATAATTAAAATAAAGCAGGCCAATTTCATGGTATTCATTTTCGGGAAGAAAAAGAATACAGGTTTTCGGGGATGATACTGGGGCGGGTAATCCATCTATAGCGCTGTATAGCTTTTGTCTGATGAGGTTAGAAATAAAATGCTCCTGGGATGGATTCATCTCTTCCAGTTGCCAGAGAACGCCAATGCGTTTCATCGTTGGATACAGTATTTTTTCAATGGTCGTTGAGAAGCCGAATTTTAAAACGCAGGAGCTGAATTGTTTTTCAAAAGAAGCGGTATCAAAATTTAGAGATGAAACGATTAGTTCATTGGTGAAATGATTGAAAGATAGTGTGCTGTCCCCTTCATCCAATTTCTTTTTTAGCTCCTGGATAAGCTGTGTATTTGACAGGTTAGCAATATGGGATATTTTGTATCCTAATTCCAAAAGCGTGGTTACATTTAATAATTTACGTAACTGGCTGTCGTCGTAATATCGGATGTTTGAAGCTGTTCGTTGAGGTTTTAGCAGGTTGTAACGTTGCTCCCAAATTCGAATGGTATGCGCTTTAATGCCGGAAATCTCTTCTAAGTATTGAATCGAGTAATGCAAGTGCTGTTTAATTTGTTTACAACAAAGTTACACAATTTTACATATTGCAGGCCTATCCTTACACACACTCTGCGTTAATGCCCCGATAAATTGACACCTAATTATTTTTACCCATTGATTACGAATTACCTTAATTTTGCTCGTAGATTGTAATTGCAGCCTGCAATTACAATAATAAATAGTAGGAATAGAACTAATTTAAACGATTATATAACAAATTTACAGATATGGCTTCCGGCTTTTTTGCATTATTAGATGATATTTCTGCGTTGGTAAAAGCAAGTGCTGCCAGCCTGGATGACGTACCTGCCCAGGTAGCGAAGACTACGGGTAAAGTATCAGGGATTGTGGTTGACGATACAGCTGTTACCCCAAAGTATGTGGTTGGACTTGATCCATCACGTGAGCTTTCCATTGTTTATAAAATCGCCAAAAAATCCCTCGTCAATAAACTGCTGATATTAAGTCCGGCGGCATTATTACTGGGATATTTTGCTCCATGGGCCATCACCCCTCTTTTAATGTTTGGTGGAACTTATTTATGTTTTGAAGGTTATGAAAAAGTACATTCAATGTTTAGCAAACATGCTGATGAGCACGTTGAAATGGAGCAAGTAAAAGTAATTGATCCGGAGGAACTGGAAAAGGAACGGGTCACCAGTGCAGTTCGTACGGATATTATTTTATCTGCAGAAATTGTAGCGATTGCATACAGCCAGGTAACGGATCAGCCAATTATAAATCAGATTGCGATCATGATGGCGGTAGCTGTTTTCATCACCATAGCAGTGTATGGATTCGTAGGTTTTATTGTTAAGTTGGATGATATTGGTGTACATTTGGCCAGGGATAAATATCATCCTGTTATTCAAAAATTCGGTCGTGGTGTTGTTAAATTTATGCCACACTTCCTGCGTATCTTAGGTGTTGTTGGCATGGCAGCCATGCTTTGGGTGGGCGCAGAAATCGTTGCACACGGTATACCAGTTACCAACCATTTGTTGCACGATCTAGAACATACACTAATGAACTTGCCACTTCTGGCATGGTTTGCAAAAATGCTTGCCTGTGCTATTGCCGGGTTATGTTTAGGTTTTATAGTCGAGAAAGTGGTGATGTTGGTGAAGCGAATTTTTAAAAAGAATCGACCAGTACGCAACTGAAATCTCTTATCTGTGTATTTAAATCAGCAACAGAAGTGAGCAACAATCGTTAATTCAGTCTATCCCTTGTATCTTATTAACGGCAATAAGTTTGTCAAAAAAATGAAGTAGTATTCATTTAAAAATAAGAATTATGGAAACAACAAAAAATAAAACGCAGGCATTAACAATAAAACGAACATTTAATACTCCTCTGGATAAAGTATGGAAAGCATGGTCGGATCCTGAAACATTTAAAAAATGGTGGGGACCTAAAAACTATACATGCCCGCAAGCAACGATTGATTTCAAAGTAGGAGGCAAGCTTCACGCCTGCATGAAAGATAAAAAGGACGGTAAAGAAACATGGTCAATTGGAACGTTTAAAGAAATTGTTCCAAACAAGAGAATTGTTGTCACCGACAGTTTTGCCGATAAAAACGGGAACATTATTTCTGCCTCAGAAACCGGAATGAAAGGCATGGAAGGTTTTCCGGAAACACTTCTAATTAAGCTCAATTTTGTTGAAGATCATGGCAAAACAGAAATGACCCTGGAGCACGAAGGAATGCCGGAGGCGATGCAAGAGGATTGTCGAAAAGGCTGGGAGGAATCGCTTGATAAAATCGATCAATTATAATTACCTATTTTTTTGTAAATCCAAAAGAAATCGGTAGTTTTGCGTCCCGCATCCAAAAATGCAATGCCCGGATGGCGGAATTGGTAGACGCGCTGGTCTCAAACACCTGTGGGAAACCGTGCCGGTTCGACTCCGGCTCCGGGTACATTTCTTGAAAGCTTCCAAATTTCAAGAATTAAACTTAGCCTTGTTATCGTAAGATGATAAGGCTTTTGTTTTTTAGTATAGTGCTCCAAGCAGGCGAGGACGCCTTGGGTACTGCAACGTAGCGGGGACGCTACGCCAAGCGGGGTATCTGAATTTGAGTCATCCAGATTGAATTGATTTAACAATTGTTCTCCTATTTCTAACTGTAACGGCGCGAACCTAAATCGTTTTTTTTATCGTGTCTGATAATAAAATTTATTGACGGATTACAGAAATTGCAAACCCCGTCAAACAAAATTATTGAGAAATCCCCCTTAAGCATTAATAATATAGTTAGCAATTTATTTCTTGTTGATCCATTCCGAAATATCTTGTATGACCTGATAATCTACATTCCCTGAAGTTTCATAATCTTTAGGTTCACTTTTATTTTCTCCTGCAATGAATAGATGGTTTAGTTTCGGGTAAGATTTTAAGGTAGCATTTTTATTAGCGCCTAAGTTTTTTTTCCAGATAGTAAAATCATCTTGTGTTACTTGATAGTCTCTTTCACCCTGTAGAACAAGAATTCTTTGATGTAGCTTAATAGCTGTTTCAACCTGTTTGTAGTTGTTTAGGTATATCCAGTAGAACGCAGGTATATTCATCGGTAATTCTGATCGTGATGTTTTTGTTGAAAGAGTAGACTGTTTGGATAATTTAACTTGTTTATCAAGCGCATCTAGCTGCAATTTTTCATTATCGTTTAAGCCATCTGCAGAAATAACGTATCTTGTTTGTTCCAAAAGCAAATCTTGTAATGGGCGTGCATTAGCAGCGAACAAAATAATTCCTTTCACTTTACTATTTTCGGACGCAATTTTTGGAGCAACCATACCACCAAGACTATGACCCAATAAATATATTTCAGAAGGATTAACACCCTGTAATGAACTTGCCATATTTATTGCTGAGTTAACATCGTCAATAATCTCCTCTTTAAGGGTCACACTGTCGGGATTTAGCGTTGATGCATACACTTTTGTTCTTTTATCATATCTTATAGAAGCAATTCCGTTCGCTGCTAGTCCAGAAGCAATGTCTTTAAAAATTTTATTCGGTCCTAAGGACTCATCCTTATCACTGGGTCCAGAGCCGTGAATCAACACAACGATAGGTACATTTCCTTTTTTCTTAGGCATAGTTAATATTCCTGGCAATGAAAATTTACCAGATTTAACAACGATTTTACTTTCCACATAATATGATTCATTATCATATGAGGCCTTTTGATAACTAACTGTTGGTTGAGGAGGTATAAAGAAAAATCCCATTATTTTATTTTCTTCGTTGAAAACTAATTTAAAGTCAAGATTTGATTTTTGGAACTGACAAGCGACAATAATTATTTCCAGATTATTTTTGCTTTCAGTTTTTATCGTTGAATATGACTGATAGCCTCCCACCTGATTTTGTAGACCTTTCCAGGTCTCTTCCATAACTTTGAGTGTTATTGCTTGTTTTGTTGTGGAGTCAAGTAAATCATAAGCTTCTTGAAATCTGTTATTGGATAAATCTGTTATAAAAAGAATGGAATTATCCTTATTAACTTGAGATAGTGAAATTAAGGAAGAAAAAATACAAAAAAATAATGGACAAATTTTTTTTAGCCTCATAACATTGTTATTACGAAATTGAAATCTGAAGTTGTTCTTTTGGTAAAACTTTCGACAAAGCTTGGGATGCTCTTGATACGTCATGTACTCCAAGTAAATATTTCTTTTTATTTTTCAAACTGATTAAAATTCCGGTGTTGCCATTGGCCACGTGCATAATACCATACCTGTTTGAAATACGGTACCCTAAACCGGAGAATTTAAATTTGATCAATTCCACAAAGGCAATATTTTCTGTTTTAATAACATTGCTCGTTTTACCAAAAGGGGCCCACCGATATGAAATTGAATCACTGTTTATTTGCACGACCAATGTTGCAAATCGAAATAATCCAG
>DASRRA010000446.1:0-5232 GCA_035696085.1 Bacteroidia bacterium
TCTGAAAAAAAACAGAGATAAAAATACCAATAAAAAGCAGAAGAAGGGTAAGTGTCAAGCAGTAGCGGCTAACGGATGCCACAGCATAATAACTAAGCGATCTGGATAAACCATACCAAGTCAGACATATGATGGTGGCGGACAAAAATCCTAATTTTATGTTTAATGAACTTTTCATAAATAAATTTTCTCTATCACATCATTATCCATTCATTGAAATCAGGAATTCTTCATTGGTTTGTGTATTTTTCATACGATCACGCATGAATTCCATAGCTTCAACAGGATTCATATCAGACAAGTGTTTACGCAAGATCCAAACACGTTGCTGTGTTTCTTTATCCACCAATAAATCATCTCTTCTGGTACTCGAAGCCACAATATCAATCGCAGGGTATACACGCTTGTTGGCCAATTTGCGATCCAATTGAATCTCGGAGTTACCTGTACCTTTAAATTCTTCAAAGATTACCTCATCCATTTTAGAACCAGTATCCGTAAGCGCTGTTGCAATGATAGTAAGGGATCCGCCGTTTTCAATTTTACGGGCCGCACCAAAGAACCGTTTTGGTTTGTGTAATGCATTCGCATCCACACCACCACTCAATACTTTACCCGACGCAGGTTGAACCGTATTGTAAGCTCTCGCTAAACGGGTAATGGAGTCTAATAAAATACAAACATCATGTCCACATTCCACCATACGTTTTGCTTTTTCCAAAACGATGTTGGCAATTTTTACGTGTCGTTCCGCGGGCTCATCAAATGTAGAAGCAATTACCTCTGCCTTTACACTTCTTGCCATATCCGTAACCTCTTCCGGACGTTCATCAATCAGTAAAATGATTAGGTATGTTTCCGGGTGGTTCGCAGCAATCGCGTTGGCAATATCTTTTAATAAAACAGTTTTACCTGTTTTGGGTTGTGCAACAATAAGTGCGCGTTGTCCTTTACCAATAGGTGTGATCAAATCAAACACACGGGATGACAAATTTTGCTGAGGGTGTCCTGTCAGTTTAAATTTCTCGTAAGGAAAAAGCGGTGTCAGATAATCAAATGGAACGCGATCGCGAACAAATGATGGCTCACGTCCATTTATCTTTTCAACTTTAATTAAGGGGAAATATTTCTCTCCTTCTTTTGGCGGGCGTATGCTGCCGCGCACGGTATCACCTGTTTTTAAACCAAATAATTTGATTTGTGATTGGGATACATAAATATCATCCGGAGAGTTTAAATAGTTGTAGTCAGATGATCTTAAAAAACCATATCCATCTGGCATAATTTCAAGTACACCTTCACTGGATACAATGCCATCAAAATTATAAAGATCCTGTTGACGAGGATTGTTATATTTATTTCTGTTTTGATTGTCTTTACGTTCAAAACCGGTCACATCATTCGGTTTGTCATCATTTGAAGGAAGATCTGAATTGGATTCACCGCTTCCGTTTGTATCATTTGCTGTCACTTCACCAGAGCTGTGTTCCAATGTTTCAGCATCCTCTTTTGATTTATCTTCTGAAGAAACATCACCTGCATTGTCCATATCCGATGCATCTGTTTTATGATGATGAAAGTCTTCATCATGGGATGATACGGCACGTGTTTTTGGTTCTGTATCTATATTATCGAGACGCACCCTGCGTGGACGAAGTGTGCGTTGTTCCTCCGGTTTAGAAGTACTTTGCTCTGAATCATCACCACTCCCGCCTGACGCATTCATTGCCTGCTGATCAAGAATCTTATAAATAAGTTCTTGTTTTTTTAATGTTTCGTACTTCGGAATGTTTAAATTTTTCGCAATCTCTTTCAGCTCACCAACAAGCTTGTTGTTCAATTCTATAATGTCGTGCATAATTTTTTTATTTGGTTAAGTACCAATTGGGAATGGATTAATTTTAGGAGTGAAATAAAATAAGGTATTTGATTTTGGGTAAATTTTTCTGATTTTGAAATGTTATGAGAATACATAACAGCGGAAACGCATTGCAATAATACAACTATTTTTCAAAATAAAAAAAATATTTTTTTAGGACTGTTATTAAATGCATTTATAAACAGGTGATCAAGCCCTTTTTCCGAGTTCAATTACCTCCAGGTCCTTAATTTTATCGAGCTCAATCGTAAAACGCAACATGGTTTTTACAGCATGAAAACCGTGAATACCAGCGGCTCCCGGGTTCATATGTAATAAATTGTGGGTTTTATCAAATTGCACCTTCAAAATATGTGAATGGCCACATATAAAGAGTTGTGGCTGATATCGTTTGATTTCAGCCAGTGCCTCGCCATTGTACCGGGTAGGATAACCTCCAATATGGGTCATAAACACGTTTACTCCCTCACATATAAATTGTTGATTTTTAGGGTATTCTCGTCGGACATCGCTACCATCAATATTGCCATAAACAGCTACAAGCGGCTTGATGGAGGCAAGTTCTCTGGCTATGGAAACAGTGCCGATATCTCCGGCATGCCAGATCTGGTCACATGTTTCAAAATACTTAAATAGTTTTGGATCAAGGTAATTGTGTGTATCCGATAGTAAGGCGATCCGTTGCATGTGGGAAGCAGGTGTAGCGATTAAATTTTTTCAACCTGGCTATTCTTTATCCAGCCTACATTTCCATTGGCGATTTTTACTTCCATCCACCCGTCATTCTCATCCTTGATAACAACTTTGCTGCCTTTGTGCAGGATAAATAATTTGGTACTGGATTCGGATGGAGAACCTAAAACGGTCACGGAGCCTGCCATTACAATTGCCTCATCGTGAGACCGCGATGCATTATAACTGCTTTTTGCAATAAAAAAAGTAACTATGAATAAAATAAGGAAAACAGTTCCCAGGTAGAATCCTGCTTTTTTCAAAAGAAAATGAGAGGAAGCTATAAATACTCCAAACAGCACCAAACCCATTATCAGGCAAAATATGCACAGCAACGACCAGGATTTCTCATTCAGGAGGGTAATCACTTTTTTTTGTAGTACAATCAGGAACAACTCCGGAGCAACTTCAATTTTATCTTCTGTTTTTTGATTGGCGAATTTTAAATTGATAAGCGTGGCTTCATCATCCGGGTTAAGTTTTTTTGCACGTTCATAATTTAAAATGGCATGTGCAAAATCACCCGTTTGAAAATAAGCATTGCCAAGATTGAAAAATAAGGGTGCTGCTTGTTGATTTTCAGAAACGATAGACTCATACAATTCAATCGCTTTCGAATATTCTTTTTTTGCATATGCATCATTCGCTTTCGTAAATGTGGCCGCATAATCACTTGCACTCACTTGAAAGGAGAGTAAAATGCATACAAGCAGTATATATAATTTACTTGATTTCATTTTCCAGTGTTGTGATAAGTTTAACAGTATCGTTGTAAATGGTTTGTAAATCGCCGGACACAGCATTGGGTGCATATCTGGCATATTCGCAGGTATTGATAGTTGCCATCAATTGTTCAATAGTTGAATCTTTGGCTCCTTTTTGTTTTAACGTATTGCTGATATTCTCTTTTGTCAGATTGGCCACAGAGATGTTTAGCTTGTCGCTTACATATCCATACAATGCGTGAGAAATTTCTATATAAAACTGTTCTTTATTCGAAGCTTTCAGGTTGTGCTCAGCAATCGTTAACCGTTTTCTGGCCATTTTGGTGGCTTTCCGTCCTTTTACAGCGATTGCATCACTGTTCATTTCAATATTCTTTTTGCGAACAAAATAAAAAGCTACAAAGCCGATAAGTGGGAGCAGGATGCCGGTCCAAAAAGCAGCACTATTGAAAAAATAATTGTCAGAAGGTGTAAAGTCCGGGGTCTTTGTATTGATATAGCGTATGTCATCTCCCAATACTTTGATATCTTCTTTGCTTCGTGGTGTGTATACACTTGCATTCACATCATTCGGATCACCTTTATCTACATGGATATTAAACTCAGGTGAAGGTAGCGTTACATACTCTTTTTTTACGGGATCAAAATAGCTAAAGTTAAGGTTGTCTATTTTATAATCTCCTTCATGTCTTGGAATGATTAAATAATCAAATGTTTTGGATCCTCCCAAACCATTCGTCGTGGTCAGATTCTGAGTAACCTTTGGATCATACGTTTCAAAATCTTCGGGGAAATTTACTTTTGGCGGATCAATCAATTTTAAATTACCTTTTCCACTTAAGGTAATCGTAAGATTGATTGCATCATTTGCTTTTACTTTATCCTTCGAAAGAGAAGCTTTAAATGAAAAATTTCCAACAGCACCTGCAAAGCCTTCCGGTTTCTTTTCTTCCGGTAATGGCAATACATCAATCACAACAGGTTTGCTTCTCAATTTAACCTTAACTTCTTCATAACCTCCACCCATCATTTGGTCCCATATATTTTGTGGTCTTCGGGTGGATGGCTGACGTATCACGAAATCACCTTCCATTGGATCAATCGTAATTTTACCACTGCGCTGAGGAATCACATAAGTCTTTTTGATATCGGCAACCGTGTATTGTTTTCCATCAATTATTTCCTGCCGGGTAGCAGAAGGATTTATTGGTTCTTCCTGGACAAAACACCCATCCATAGCCGGTAATTTAGAAACCAGGTAATTCTCTACATCTACCCGGAAATACAGCTTGTAATTAAGTGTTATTTCTTCACCAACATATACTTTTGATTTGCTCGTTATGGCACTTATAAAAACATTATTATCTCCTTCTGGTTTTGTGGGATGCCCAGCGCTGGATTGCCCTCCGCTATTAGTATTTGTACCTGCTTTAGAAACAGTAATAGCAACGGTATTGGATTGTATGGTGTTTCCATTTACAACAATAGTAGCGGGACCTAATGTATATTTTCCTTCTTTTCTTCCACTTATAACATAGGTTGCGGAATACGATTGCGTAACAACGCCATTCATAACCTGCATGCTGGATGAGTTATAAGGTCCTTGAATAACATCAAACTCATTCAGATGCGCCACTTTCATTTCAGCCCCCGTTCCATTGATAGAAAAAGTAACCTGGAAGGGCTCACCTACTGCCACATTCGTACTACTTGTTTGAATAGTAAGTTTCTGTGCCAGGAGTTGATTTGCTCCTAAAAGGATGAATACGAAAAGAATAATTAACTTTTTCATTATCTGTTTTTGAGATACATGATCTCAATTGTTTTCAAGTTTGCGTTATTACCAGTCTTTTTCAATTTTAACCTTAATGCCTTGTTTGCCTTTTTTTACTTTAT
>DASRRA010000447.1:0-11498 GCA_035696085.1 Bacteroidia bacterium
TAGATCTTGCAAAGCGCCTGGAGGATGCGGGTTCACACATTCTGGCAATTAAAGACATGTCTGGTTTATTAAAACCATACGCCGCAGAAAAATTGGTTACAGAATTGAAAAAATCAATTGATATTCCTATACATTTGCATACACATGATACCTCTTCTATACAATCAGCTACTTATTTCAAAGCGATAGAGGCAGGTGTGGATGTAGTAGATGTGGCATTGGCTTCTATGTCGGGCTTTACTTCCCAGCCAAACTTTAATTCCATTGCCGAAGGATTAAAAGGAACGTCGCGTTATGAAACGTTGAACATTGATTCACTAAATGAGTTTTCCAACTATTGGGAAACAGTACGTGAGTATTACTATCCATTTGAGTCGGGCTTGAAAGCTGGAACAGCTGAAGTGTACAAACACGAAATTCCTGGCGGACAATATTCCAACTTAAAGCCTCAGGCTTATTCATTGGGCTTGGGCGATAAAATGGATGAAATTAAAAAAGCGTATGAAGAGGTGAATGAATTGTTTGGGGACATTGTAAAAGTAACGCCTTCCTCTAAGGTAGTTGGAGACATGGCTTTATTCATGGTTTCCAACAATTTGAAAAAAGAAGATGTATTGGTAACAGGTGAAAAATTATCCTTTCCTGAATCCGTAAAAAGCTTTTTCAAAGGGGATTTGGGTCAACCTTTAGGTGGTTTCCCGGTAAAATTGCAAAAACTCATCCTGAAAGATGATGTTCCATACACGGATCTTCCAAATGCACATCTAAAACCTATAAATTTGGATGCTGAGTTTGATGCATTCAAGCAAAAATTTGATTCCAACCTCACTTTCCTGGATTTTCTATCCTATAAATTCTATCCAAAAGTGTTTGAAGAATACTTTAAGTTTTATGAAGTTTATGGAAATGTAAGCCAGGTTCCAACCCCGGCTTTCTTCTATGGAATGAAGAACAGGGAAGAGATCCTGATTGAAATTGCAAAAGGAAAAACCATTGCCGTACGCCTGTTAAATATAGGTGATGCGGATGAAAACGGGATAAGAACCGTTTATTTCCGATTGAATGGACAAACCAGGGCCATCGACATCAAGGACAAGAAAATGAACGTAGCAACGGTTTCCAACCGAAAGGCATCCGGAGAAACAGAGATAGGAACCCCTTTACAAGGGATGATTTCCAAGATTTTTGTAAAAGAAGGGGATTCAGTAGTTAAAAACACGCCTTTGTTTACCATTGAAGCCATGAAGATGGAAACCACCATTACGGCTCAAAAGGAATTGAAGATAAAACGAATCCATTTAAAAGAGGGTACGTTGGTAGAATCAGATGATTTAATCCTTGAATTTTAATTGAAAAAGTACCCTCATTTTTCAATGTCGTTTTAGGATCCTGAATTATTAAATAATGAATAATTTAAAAAATGTTGGGCTTACAAAAATTATCTACTAAAACTATTGATTTTAGGCCATTTTAAAGTATCTTTTAGCTTTTGGGCCTTGTTTTTTCATGAAAAATTAGGTTTGATCTGACGTAAATTTTTAATGACATTTGCTTCAGTATACTTAAATAATGTAAACAATGGTTTTAGAGAGCTAAATTGTAATGTAAAAAGTATACAAGACACCGGGTTTACCCGGTGTTTTTTTTTGCCTACCTAAAAGGATATCTTTGCTCTGTTTTAAATTGTATTTATGAGCGAGTTTATAAAAAAGTACGCCATTACTTGTGCCCTGCTGTTTTCCTTCTGCTTTATAATACTTCCACGCGAAGGCCATAGCTCAGATGTTAGTTTATGGGCCGATTGGGCGACTTATATTTATTCAAATGGTATCGGCAATGTTTACAATTGCAATACGGATTATCTTCCACTTTATCATTACATATTAAAACTATTCGGTAACATGACCGGAGATGCCGGGAAAATCCGGGACATGATTCATTACCTGAAATTAATCACACTGGTATTTGATTTCATTATTGGATTTTTTATCGCCTTGATGATTAAGCGGCAGGAGATGAACTGGGAAAAAATACTCCTCAATGTAATCATCTTTTATCTCCTCAACATCGCTATTCTTTATAATTCAATTGTATGGAACCAGGTGGATTCCATTTTAACTTGTTTTGCATTCATCAGCTGCTACTTTGCCTTTAAAAAAAGAATAACGCTTTCCCTGGTATTTCTTATTCTAGCCATCAATTTCAAACTTCAGGCAATCATTTTTGTGCCCATCATTGGGTTACTGCTTTTGCCGGTAGCCGTATCCACGTTTTCAGTGATGAGGTTAGCACAATGGCTCCTCGTTCCCTGCCTGTTACAGCTTCTTATTGTATTGCCCTTTCTAATGGCGGGCACTGGAGAAAAATTATTGGATGTCGTTTTCAATTCTGTTGGCAAGTATCCAAAGGTATCGATGAACGCTTACAATATCTGGGATATCTTTTTACCAGGTGCAAACCTGATTGAGATGAACGACAGTGAAATTTTTATTGGTGCGACTTATAAAACATGGGGATTGTGTATGTTTTTCATTTCCAGTGCCATCGCACTGTTTCCCCTTGCTAAACGTGCACTGCTGGCCATTATTAAAAAAAAAGAATTTACAATTTCCCTGGAGAAATTTCTACTCACTTGTTCACTTATTCCCTTGTTGTTCTTTTTCTTCAATTCGCAAATGCATGAACGATACAGTCACCCTGCTTTCGCTTTTTTAGTTACTTATGCATTATATACCAAAAAACCTTTTGTAGCAATTATCGGATGCCTGGCCTATCTCTTAAACTTAGAAGGTGTTTTAAGAGCGCTTGGTCTCCATTTATACAACCGCGCGTTGATTTTTGACCGCACATTTATTGCCTGTTTATTTCTCCTTGTTATTGTACTACTGTATGCGGATTTATACGATTTGTCATTCAAGCGTAAAAGAAAAGAAAATCCAGCTATTGCTTCGTCATAAATGGGGATAGATCCGTTTACCGACCATTCCATCCATTTGACCTATTATCTTCAAAAAACAATACAGCCAATCGCTTTTCCGCGTAATTTTGCAGTATTAATATGGCTGCAAGCGAAAAAATAGTTGAAGTAAAAAACCTGGTCAAACATTATGGTAAATTCAAAGCCGTAGAGAATGTTAGCTTTGATGTATATCGTGGTGATGTTTTTGGTTTCTTAGGACCCAACGGAGCAGGAAAAAGTACAACCATACGTACCATGCTTTCCCTGATCAGGCCAACCAGTGGTGAACTTCATCTATTCGGAAAATCTCTTTCACACAATAGAAATTACATCCTGCGAAAAATTGGATGCATTGTTGAAAAACCTGATTTCTATAAATATTTATCCGCACAAAAAAATATTGAAATTTTTGCCCGTGTATCCGGTATTTCAGTTGATAAAAAGAAAGTTCAGGAAATAATTGAGTTCGTCGGATTAAAAGGAAGAGAAAAAGATAAAGTAGGCGGTTTCTCCCATGGAATGAAACAACGATTGGGAATTGCACAAACATTAATTCACGATCCGGAATTAATCATCCTAGATGAACCCACCACTGGGCTTGATCCTCAAGGTATCATTGATATCCGAAATCTTATTTTACAATTAAAAAACGAACGAAATAAAACCATCGTTCTTTCTTCTCATATTCTTTCCGAGATCGAACTTATTGCCAACCGATTGGTGATTATTAACAAAGGCAAAAGTTTGGTACAAGGCTCCGTAAGTGAATTATTAAATGCACAGGAATTGATTGTTTCGTTTACAGTGGATCATCTTGAAAAAGCTACAGCATTGCTTGAACAAGCCCAAATGCAACAAGCAATTAATAAGATTGAAGACAAGAATTTATTGCTTCATATTTCACAGCAGGAAATACCGGTAGTCAATAAATTATTTTGTGATAATGGCGTGAATGTTTTTTCAATTGAATCAAAACGTAAACTGGAAGATTATTTTTTAAAACTTATTTCTGCCTGATGTTCTGGAGAAGCACATACAATGAATTTTTAAAGATCGCTGCAAAGCCGCGCAGTTATATAGGTGTAGGTGCCATTACACTCATCATCGCGCTTATCCTGTTTGCTTTAAAAATAGATGGACACAATTTCATCTCTTTTGCAACGCGTCCTTTTGAGCAATCTTTATCTTTTGAAGGAAATATTTTAAACGGAAACCTGGTGGCTTTTATCATTTTGCAAATGCTCATCATACATGTTCCATTACTCATTGCCCTTGTTACCGGCGATTTGATTTCCGGAGAAAGCGCCATGGGAACAATTCGGTTGTTATTAACCAAACCTATATCCCGCACCAGCCTTTTATTTTCAAAATACCTGGCCGGTTGCATCTATACCTTGGTTTTTCTTTTATGGATGGGATTCATTGCTTTAGTTGTAGGCAAATATCTTTTTGGAACGGGCGACCTTGTTGTTCTAAACAGCGATGGGTTAATCATTTTACAAGATCATGATTTAGGCTGGCGTTTTTTCACTGGATTTTTGACTTCTTATTTGTCCTTAATAATGATCGCTACGCTTTCGCTCACGTTCTCTTGTTTTTCAGAAAATTCAATCGGCCCCATCGTGTCCACAATGGCTGTTATTATTCTCTTCAATATCATGGGCGCATTAAATGTGGAATTCTTGCAAAAAATTCAGCCTTATTTATTTACAACGCATATGCTGGCTTGGCGGAGCTTTTTTGAAGATCCGTTACCGGTCGGCAAAATAGTAACTTCCATCACCGTATTGCTAACACACATTGTGGTGCTGCTTGCCGTAGCAACCTATAAATTTAACAGGAAGGATATTTTATCATGAAGGCATTTCGATTGATTGCATTTTTTATTCTACTATTTTTTGCAAAAAGTAGTTCCGCTCAGGTTTCTGCGAATGCGAACCGGCTTTTGCACAGCATTTATGCGAAACTGCAAAAGGCTACTGATTACAGTGTACAGGCCAATATAAAAGTGGACATGCCTTTTATTCGCATGCTACCCATTGATGCCAAAATTTATTTCAAGCAAAAAAATAAATTCAAGGTAGAGTCTAAAAGTATTGCTGTTGTTCCCCGTCAGGGTTTTGACCAAGCCTCTAAAATGCTGGCCGACACAAATGCATTCAATGCATTGGTACAGGGAACCGAGATGATCAACAACGTCCAGACCTCTGTAGTTAATATTATCCCCGTGGCTGATACTAGCGATCTTATTCTCGGAAAATTTTGGATTGATGAAAAACAAAAGCTCATCTTAAAATCCAAGTTAACTACACGTTCCAATGGAACCATTGTCACCGAATATTTTTATGGTGCACAAGCCCAATATGCATTACCAGATAAAATGATTTTTCAGGTTGACGTAAAAAAATTCAAGATGCCTGCTGGCACAACGACAGATCAGGCTGCCGCTGCCAAGAAAAAAGAGGAATCCCAAGATGAAAAAGATAAAAAAGGAAAGATCATTATTACACTCACCAATTACCAGGTAAATAAAGGGATTCCGGATGATTTTTTTAAGAAGAAATAGCTTAAAATGAAGGAACAGAAATGGTGATAAAGCGATTTTAACCCCATTCCTGTTCCAGTAATTAACCTTGTATAACAAATTACGGATTATTTCTTTATTGATCCAAATTGATCCGGCATAAATCTTTTTTTCGGTCGGTTTTATTTAACTAAAGGTAAGTTGTTGGAATAATTCATAAGCAAAATATATTGGTTATACTTCCATTACAATATTAGTTGTCACTACAAATACCCCATCTTCTTTTCCTGGAGCTATGATTTGTAAGCCAGTTAAACTACCAAAGGCAGGCAAAATAAGTTGATTTTGTGAAAGATGAAAACAAGGCAGCTTTATGGATTGCCTTCCTTTACCATGCAATACAACTCCGGGGTGGATATGACCGGCTATACAGAATTTATTCTTTGGGATTTTTTTTAAAGGATGATGTGAAAAAATAATATCTTCCTCTTCTAAAAAACCCCGCTTTACTTGTAAGCAAACTTGCGTATAGTGTTCTTCTTTTAAAATATCATGATTCCCTAATATTAAAATAAATTCAATCTTTTTATGCATATTGACCACATCACAGAACATAATCCATTCGTGGTTCAGGGTGCTGTGAAAAAGATCTCCTAATAAAATAATTCGCTTGGGTTCAACCGATTGAATCAGTTCTGTTAAGCGTTCGTAATCCCGTTCTGCACTTTGCTGAGGTACATAAATTCCGTGCTTTCTAAAGTGCTGTGCTTTTCCTAAATGCAGATCAGCAATGATCAATGTTTTATCCGAGGCGCGAAACAGTGCCTTTTCGTTTAAAAGATGGTAGCTGTGCTTTCCAAGTTGCAGTTGCATTACGCTTTCTCCATTTGTGCCTTTATACGTTGAACACGTGTTTCTATATCTTCGTTACTAAATTTTTCTCTCCACCGTTCTGTAAAGATCGGAAATGAAAAGGGAGAAAAGCGCTCTAAGTTTTTAACAATGATCTCTTGCTTTTCGATGCGCTCAAATGCGTTTCTCAACCGAACAATTTCCAATTGAAAATCATACAGCTCATCATAGGCTTCTTTCAAAAGCAAATTGTCTTTTTCATAATCTTCAAACACACTAAAAAATAATTTGGAGGAGGCTTGCAAATGTTTGGTTTTTACTTGCTTTCCCGGGAAACCGGTAAAAACAAGTCCAGCTATACTCGCAATATCTCTGAATCTTCTTTTTGCCATCTCTGTTGTGTTTACACTTTTTATGATATCATCGTTTAAATGAGACGTTGTAAAAAGGTCACTATCTACCGCTTCTTCAATCGGAATATCTTGGTCGCTTAATAATTCAAACCCATAATCATTCATCGCAATAGAGAAAGTAATGGGTTTGAATAACGCGATACGATTTGCCATGATAGCGGCCATTCCTTCGTGTACAAATCGCCCTTCAAAGGGGTATACAAAAACATGACAGCCTTCTCTTGTTTTCATTTTCTCAATGAGTAACTGTTGTTCATTGGGCATTACCGATCGCCTTTTCTGTTCTTCTAATAAAGGTGCAAGAAATTTAAGTTCCTTATCCTGTATATTTCCTTTTTCATATTCATTTAGCTGGTGGCGTATGGTTGCCGCAAGCTGTGTAGACAAAGGCATTTTGCCGCCTTGCCAACTTGGGATGATCCCTTTATTGCTGGCACTCGCTCTTACTTGTACGGTCATATCTTTGATCCGTACATATTCCAGGTTTTTTCCGGCAAACCAAAATACGTCTCCTGGCTTTAAACGGGAGATGAACCATTCCTCTATGGTACCTAAATATTTACCGGTTACAAACTTTATCTGCAGCATACCGCTGCTCACGATTGTTCCCATGCTTAAACGATGTTGCATGGCAATACGGCGGTTGGTTACCTTATATATTCCATTTTCGATAATCACTTTGTGAAATTCATCATAGGCATACAACGATTTTCCGCCGGTAGTAATAAAAGCCAGGCACCAGGCAAATTCATCCCAGGTAATGGATTGATAGCAATGTGTTTGTTTTACTTCCTGGAAAATTTCCTCTGGCTTAAAACCATCCGATATTGCCAGTGTAACAAGGTATTGAATTAACACATCAAATGACCGGATGTATGGAATACGGTCCTCCACTTTATTATTCTTCACCGCATAACGCATCGCGCTGCCTTCAATAATTTCAAGTGAATGCGTAGGTACAAAATAAATTTTACTCGTTGCGCCGGGTTGATGTCCACTTCTGCCGGCACGTTGCATGAAGCGTGCAATGCCTTTCGGTGAGCCCACTTGAACGACCGTATCCACAGGTCTAAAGTCCACGCCAAGATCCAAACTGCTGGTGCAAACGACTGCTTTTAATTTTCCATCATGCAAAGCGGCCTCCACCCATTTACGTGTATCTTCTCCTAATGAGCCGTGGTGCAATGCAAGTAGTCCGGCTAGGTTCGGCTCCAGATCAAGCAAATGACGATACCAGGTTTCTGCCTGAAAACGTGTATTCGTGAATACCAGGGTAGAGTTACTCTTCCGAATAATGTCCAATACTTTGTTTCCCAGCTTTAATCCCAGATGTCCGGCCCATGGAAATTTTTCAAGCGTATCTGGCAATACGGTTTCAATTTGTATTTTTTTTTCAATGTCCGCTTTCACCATGATGCCTTTATCAGACTCCTCACCCAATAAAATATCTTTTGCCTCCTTTAAATTACCAATGGTTGCAGAAATCCCCCAAACTTTTAAAGCGGGGTTAATGGCACGCAGTCTTGACAGTGCTAACTCCACCTGAACACCGCGCTTGCTTCCCAGCAACTCATGCCATTCATCCACAATTACAAATTGTAAATTTCTAAATGTTTCACCGTATTCCTTTTGCGCGAGCATCAGGTGCATACTTTCGGGAGTAGTAATCAAGGCATGCGGCATTTGTTTTTTATGCGCCGCTTTTTCTTTTGCGGTAGTATCTCCGGTACGGAGGCCAATGGTATAGGGTAAGTTTAAATCCTCGCTAACCGCCTTCGCTGCGTTTTCAATTTCTTTGGAAAGTGCCCGAAGCGGTGTAATCCATAAACAATGTAGTCCTTTAGGCGTTTTCTTTTCATTTTTAGTACGCGTCAAAAAGTCTTGCAACACACCAAACCATATTGCATAGGTTTTACCATAACCCGTTGGTGCGTTCAACATACCCGAATACCCCTCAGCAATATACTGCCAGGTTTGTTTTTGAAACGGGTGTGGCTTCCATTTTTTATAAGCAAACCAATTTTTAGCTACTTGCATTTCCATCTATTTTCAAACTTTCTATCAATTGAAGCAGGTCATTTTTTGTATTTGCTTCTTTGGCGTTTTTATCTTTTCTCCATCTCACAATTCTTGGGAACCTAAGCGCAATACCGGATTTATGACGAGGCGATGGTTGAATCCCTTCAAAAGCTATTTCAAAAACAAGGCTTGCTGTAACGCTTCTTACAGGGCCAAATTTATCAATTGTATGTTTCTTGATCCAGTTATCAACCTCCAAAATTTCTTTATCCGTTAGTCCTGAATAGGCCTTTGTAAAAGGAACCAATTCCTCTCCATCCCAAATAGCAAATGTATAATCTGTATACAAATTGGCTCTTCGTCCTGAACCACGTTGTGCATAGATCATAACACCGTCTACGGTTAGTGCATCTACCTTCCATTTCCACCAGTTACCGCGCCTTCTGCCACTTTCATAAATGCTTTGTTTTTTCTTTAGCATCAATCCTTCACATAAAAATTCGCGTGAACGAAGTCGTTCAGACTTTACTTCTTCCCAATTCATACAAGAAAGTAAAGGGGAGATCAGTAATGGGGAATTTGATGTTTTAAGTGCAACCTGTTGTACTAAATTTTCCAACTCTTTTCGTCTAACTTCCAATGGCTGCGAGCGCATGTCTGTCCCGTTAAATTCTAATAAATCGTAACACATCAATACGAGCGGAGCATCCTGTAAATTTTTCTTTGTTACATTTTTTCTCCCGATACGAGTTTGCATGATGTGAAATGGCAACGGAACACCTTCCCTGACTGGTAATATTTCTCCGTCCAATACTGTTCCTTGTGGAAGTAGACCAACCAGTTCAGCGAATTCAGGAAATTTTTCGGTTATTAAATCTTCACCTCTGCTCCATACAAATAATTGATGATCACGAATAATTATTTGTCCACGTATACCGTCGTATTTGCGCTCTATTTGCCATTCAGATACATCTCCTAATGTTTCCACTTCTTGATCCAACTGATACGCTAAATAAAACGGGTAGGGCTTAGAGTGATCGTCATTGGCATTATCCGAAAATAGCAATGTTTTCAGCGAGGTTGTTTCCGGATCCCAATTTCCGGTTAACCGATGAGATACAATATTTTCATCCAGTTTGTAATTTTTTGCCAGTGCTTTTACCACCAGTTGCTGGGAAACACCAATTCGAAAACCACCTGTAATTAATTTATTGAAAATGAAACGCTCTGGTGTAGTTAGTTGTTCCCAGGTTGTTTGAATAAAATTTCTCTTGTCTTGATCGCTTGCTTTCTCCAATGCCTTCAGCAATTGAATCGTTTCATTCAACAGCATTTTTTTTGGATCTTTGGGAGGTGGAAGCATCAACGTAATGGTTTCTGACAAATCTCCTACAACAGAATACGATTCTAAAAATAACCATTCCGGAATCTGTGCGATCTCCATACACCATGCTTTCAATTCTCCTGATTTAATAGTTCGTTTAGGCCGTCTTCCACTTAGCATAGCCACACACCAAATGGCATCTTTCTCATCTGCTGTTGAAAAATAATGCACCAATGCATTTATTTTTGCATTCGTTTTTGTGGTTTCGTCAATTGCTGTATATAATTCGGAGAAGGCCTTCATTATTATTCTTTATCAACTTATATTTTGTTCAATTTCTTCCGGTTTGCTTTCTTCAATATTTTCTCCTTCATACAAGGTATCCACTTCCACTGCATTTAATTTAAACTCTTCTCGTAGCCATTTTGCATACACGGATTTGTAACCATGTGTTACATAAATATTTTCAGCACCTGTTTCTGTTATGGCTGTATTCAATTGATTCCAATCAGCGTGATCGGATAATGCAAACCCTCTGTCTGCTCCTCGTCTTCGGCGTGCTCCGCGTAACTGCATCCATCCGCTGCAAATACCAAGGCTGTATGGTTCAAAACGTTTCAACCAGGGTGTACCTATGGCAGAAGGCGGAGCAACTACAATATCTCCCTTCAATTCCTTTTTTTCTATTGTATTTGCTCTTTTGGTTTCGGGTAAACCAAGATCAAATACAGATAACACCTCATTTAAGTTCGCCACCGCACCATGAGTAAATATGTTCCCAATAGAAGGATCTAATTGTTTAATGATGCGTTGTGCTTTTCCCAATGCATAGCCAATGATGATAGAATTTTTTCCATTTTGCTGATTATTACGCCACCATTTATTAATGTCAGCAGCAATATCTACAGGTGTAGGAAAATTATAAATCGGTAATCCAAAAGTAGATTCCGTAACAAAATGATGACATCGCAAGGATTCATAAGGTGTTGAAATTCCGTCTTGTTGTAATTTGTAATCTCCGGAAACAACCCAAATTTCGCCTTTGTATTCCAGGCGCACTTGTGCCGAGCCAATAATGTGGCCGGCAGGATGTAAGCTAATTGTTACGCCATTTATATGTAGGTCTTCACCATAGGCCACTCCTTGGGTTTGTATGTCTTGTCCTAAACGATATTTTAAAACAGGAATAGATTGATGATGTGCTAAATAATGCTTGCTTCCCCAACGTGCATGGTCCGAATGTGCATGTGTAATAATCGCTTTATCAACCGGTTTCCAGGGGTCAATATAAACTCCAGCCGGTTCACAAAAAATTCCGAAGCGATCAAATTTCAGCATAGTGAAAACTTTTTCTAATTTCGTACCACGATTATGAATTACTACATTATTTACAAGCCTTACAAAATG
>DASRRA010000448.1:0-3264 GCA_035696085.1 Bacteroidia bacterium
TTTCTCCAACTTTCTTCAACAACTGTCGATAAAGATTCTTTTAAAAATGATATGAAGGTATATTTTGACAGCATCCTCTTAAATTCCGTAACCTTTATTATAATAACAATCCTGTTTCTCCTCATCGAAAAGCTTCGGAAAAATAAATTTTCGCGGAATAGGTAGTCAACCTAATTTTTTCAACTACTTCTTTCAGTCATCGAAAAACTAAGCCCCAACTTTTTGTGAATCGTTTTTGATTTTAATTTTTTTTATTGATACATCTCATCTCTGCTTTTGACGAATGTCATATACGTGTCATTTATCCTGTTATAGTTTTACATCGTTCGCTTATTAATTATTCACTTAAAAATATTTTTTATGAAACTGCTTAATAATAAAACTCTACTGGTTCTTTTGGTACTTATTAGCGGATATGGCTATATAATAAGTTGCACACGTGAAAATGACCTGATTACTCCTATCCAACTGTCCCAGCCATTCGTTAGCTCAAGAGGTGTTAACGTTCACCTTCCTGGAAATATGACCACGGGAAATACCAATGAGTGGAAACTTGATAAAGTTCACTCAAGTGTACTTTGGTCTTCAAATTATGTAGGTGCTGCCGGCTTATTAACAGGTAGGTTCAATCAATTTGGCATGCATGACGTTACAAATGCCAAAGCTATCAGTTATGTCACAGCAGGCCAACCGCTTTTAGACAGCTCCTGGGCTTTTTATGAAAACGAACCGGCAAAATCTTATTTCAATGGCTATGTTCAAATTAATACATCCAATACTGGTGAACCGGGCAGAGATGCAGGTTGTAATATTTCAGGCATGGGGACTGTAGCAATTGTTGCAGGAACTCAAAATCTCGCATATCCAAATCTTGCAAAAATAAAAACAACCGAAATAAAATTTGACCCTGAAAGTAATGGTTATATAGTAACGCTGAATCTAACATACCAGGGAAAATTAACCACACCACTTACCAAATCAATTATTGGCACACTTAAATATATTCCAAGAGCCACACCAACCGGAGCTACATATGATGTATTTGGATTGCAATTAAAATTCCAGTTTAACTGCCGTGACTTCGGTATTGTAAGTACCAGTATTGCAGATAAAATTGACATTGAGTGCAACATGAATTTTAATAATAAATAATCACACTTAAATCAACAATAATGAAACGGATATTAATATATATGGGTTTGGTACTGGCTGTTGGAATTGGATTGACCAGTTGTTATAAGGATATAATTGTTCCCAAACTGGAATCAGATCCTGATGGACCACCCCAACAAGTAAGTTATAAAACACAGTTAGCGCCATTATTCAATACAAATTGTGCATTGGCAGGCTGTCATGTATCAGGGGGACATAAGCCTTATATGACTACTGATGTATCATACCTGCAAATAGTAAATGGCGGCTTTGTCAGTATAACATTGCCTAAGGAAAGCCTATTATATAAAATGATATATGGGGAAATGTCTCCATATATTTCTTCATCTAGTGACAAGCAAAAAGTATATGATTGGATAAGGAATGGTGCTCCGAATAATTAACCGCTATAAAAAATACAAAAATGAAACTCAAAATATATAAATCAAAAACACTGGCGGTACTAACTGCTCTTATGATGGTTTGTCTGTTAGTGCCTGACAGGACTTTATTGGCACAGGATACTGTTATAGCCAATGAAGGTGTTCCTGTAAAAGCAAAAATAAAACCAGTAAAAAATACATTTCCAAGTGTTTGGATCATCGACAACCAAACAGTTATGGTTCCGATTAAGGGGACTTTTGAAATGGATATTCAACACCGCTTTGGTATATGGGAAAACGGTTATGAAGATTTTTGGGGGTTCTTCGCTCCGTCTAATATCAGGTTGGGTGTTAGCTACGCTGCTCTCAACAAATTTAATTTTGGTGTTGGAGTTACAAAAACCACTGCAGCTGTAATTCCTTATGCGTCCCCCTCATCTGTTTCAGGTCCATTATGGGATGCAAGTGTAAAATATTCAATCATTACCCAAACAAAAGGTAAATATCCTGTAAGTATCAGCTACTATGGCAACTTTGCAGTGAATACAAAAGCGGACCCGGATAATGAAATTTACCGGGATACAAATTCTGTTGGTGCAAAAACTACATTACTGGGTATATCAACCGACCGTTTTTCTTTTTTTAACCAATTAATAATAGCAAGGAAAATAAATGATAAACTTTCTATTCAGATTGCTCCCAGCTTTTCCCATCAAAATGTTGTCAATGGATATTTTTTAAAAACGAGTGATACGACCCTGAAAACAGAACCCGATATGGAATTCAATCATTTTGCTATCGCTTTTTCAGCGAGATATAAACTGACTGATGTGACAGCACTTTTGTTCAATTATGATCAACCAATTACAAAGCATACTCTAAATAACCCAAATCCAAGCTTTTCATTTGGAGTAGAATTCAACACAAGTAACCACGCTTTCCAGCTATTTTTTACAAATTTTTATTACCTGAATCCACAAATCAACAATTTATATAACAAGAATGCTCCTTTCTCATATACAGATGAAAATAATAATAAAGTTGAAGGTGGCAAGTTCCTGATTGGTTTTAATATTACCAGGCTCTGGAATTATTAATTAAATAGTAATTGACGACTTTGGTGGATTATAGAATAAGCATGGAAAAGCCCTGACTATAAATTCAGGGCTTTTTTATTTATGAATTGACAAGGGAAATCGATCAATTTTAATATTGTTTTCTAAAAGAAATAATATAGATTTATTGTTGATTTTATCCGCTTGAAGAATGAAACAAATCATTTTAAAACAATTTCTTTTAGCTTCACAGGTATTTTTTTTATCATCAATTTTGGTCTCTTGTGCAGATGGGGATCTGAAAAAAAAAGCTGATACATTATCAAAAATTGTAACGAAAAAAAATAAAGCCCCCAGCAGCTATTCGGATACAATAAAAATTAAATCCCTTGCAGCTGTTTTTTTCTATCCCGATTCTATGCAACTTAATAAAATGAAAGCGAGTACCGATTCCATGATAGTTAAAAGCACTAACCATGAATGTTATTACCTGATGAAAAATGCAAGAACCTCTTTGAAAGATAACTGGCCTAAGGTCCGGGTTTTTGACGCTTCAAAGTCCCGCTATATTCTATTTATAAAGCAGGATAAAAGCCAGATATGTATAGACCTTAACACCAAAAACGATATGTGTGGTTTATTCCTGTTTAATCTTGTAAAGGATCCACTTCAGG
>DASRRA010000449.1:0-1683 GCA_035696085.1 Bacteroidia bacterium
ATTCCGATTCCGTGGGTACTAACCGGCATATACTCGTTTTTGCTGTTCGCAATTTTGCATCTAAGTGTGTCTTGTCTTACTGAAATATCAACACTCAACCAGGGTTTTTCAAGCTGCTCGGAAGTACCATGCTTAAAAGCATTTTCCAAAAAGGGAAACATTAATAAAGGAGCTATAAATTTATCTTTGATGTCTCCTTCAATATCCCATGATATTTCAATCTTATTACCATATCGCTCTTTTTCCAGGTCAATATAGTTTTTCATTATCTGGATTTCCTTTTCCAGCAATACTTCTTCTGCCCTGCAATCATACAGCATGTAACTAAGCAGTGAAGAAAGCTTCAAAATCAAACCGGGAGTTTTGGGTGAATTCTCCAGTGAGAACGAATAGATGTTATTAAGTGTATTGAAAAGAAAGTGCGGATGCACCTGCGCCTTCAATAATTGCAACTCGACTGTCACTTTTTCTTTTTCCGCCTGCATCCATTCCTGTTGCTTCTTAAACCAGTACTTAAACAATTTAAGGAAGGTGACATTTGTTCCATGCACCATAAGCAACATAAAGGATGTCAACTGCCAGCCACCTCTTACAATAGTTCGGAAGTGCATCGCCTCCTGCGCAGGAACAAGAACATAAACCCTGTAGTAATAATTGATAGCCACTCCTCCAACAATCCATAACAGTGCCGCGAAAATAAATTGCACAAATTTCTCCCGCAATAAAAATTTAGGCACAATAAAATAGGCCATCAAATAACTATAGGGAATAGCGACAGGCAACCAGACAGACACATTAAAGAGGTTGTGCCAAAGAGGAAAGCCCTGGGATTGAGAGCTGCGGCTCAATATGAAATTGTTCAAAAGCGTCCAGAAGATGATGTGCAGCGACCAATAAAGTATATGCCTGTGCAGACGGTGCCGGCGCGAAAAAATAAAATCGGTATACTTTGAAATATTCATTGCTACTATCCATACACAATGTAAGTAATTAGCCCGCTTGTAGTATAACATAGATTGGAAAAAAGACCAACTGCTTTTATTTCCGATAAACAACAAAATTGTCTTTACCAAAACCATTAAGGTATTCTGACCGTTATATTTCCAGAAATTATTACACTAAGCTATTAAGGTTTGAAATTAAATCCGCGCTGTTCTATTTTGCTTTCGCAATCAAAATCAAATCAAATTTTTCACCAATTAATATTTTTTATGAGAAAGAAATTTCACCATGCAATTTTGCTGTTACCATTTGCAGCACTATTTTCTGCTTGTCAAAAAGAGGCAAACAATTCCGACTCTTCAGCGAACACTGAACCTGCAAGTGCGGCAAGTTTAAATAACAAGGGTAATCATTTCGGCAATATAACCCCTGAAATGGTATTGCGATGGAATGACGCCGCTACCTATGTTGTAGTAAGAACATTGCAACTACAAGCTGCACCACGTATCCCTCCATTTCGTGAAAGTCATTATTATGCAATGGTGAATATTGCAGTTCATGATGCTTTAAATAATATCGTACCTAAATACAAAAGCTATGCTTTAGATGCAAGAGACAAAGATGCTGATCCGGATGCAGCGGTCGCACAGGCGGCACATGATGTTATTTCCTTTTTCTTTGGTAAGCTGAATCCGCCTGCAAATAATACACCCCAACAGATACAGGATTCCATTCATAATT
>DASRRA010000450.1:0-3479 GCA_035696085.1 Bacteroidia bacterium
GCGAAGGAGATGTATGGGGGGAGCCGGAAAACCTAGGCCCGAAAATAAATACACCCGGTAATGAAGTTTTTCCATTTATCAGTGATAACAACACCTTGTATTTTTCTTCCGATGGTCATGGTGGATTAGGCGGACTTGATTTGTTCTCTTGTACTCTGGAAGATTCAGGATATATCTCACCAGAAAATATGGGAGCGCCCATGAATAGTAACTCAGATGATTTTGGAATTACTGTCACGGGCAAAAAAGGTTACTTTAGCACCAACCGCGGTCACAAAGGAATTGACGATGATATTTTTCAATTTGTAAATTCCAAACCAAATAAAGTTCATTTTTTAATAAAACTGGTGGATAGCGTAACACAACGTCAGATTGCCAATACCCATATTGAAATTAAAGACGTTCTCACAAAAGAAATCGTTCCTTTGATTGAAAACAATGGATTAACCTATGCGGATCTAATCCCCGGGTTTGATTATATTTTTGAAGTGGATGCAGAAAACTACCGGTCAAAATCGGTTGTTCCGAATATTTCACAAAAACCGACTATATACATCCCAATGGCGAGAGTGCCGAATGCAAAAAATCCGAATGGATTTGCAAACGTTTGTTTAACAGGAATTGCATACACAATAATAGACGGTAAAAAAGCGCCGCTTGCAAATGCACCGGTTGTTATCATTAACAACGTAACGAAGGAAAAGGAATTGGAATGTATGACCAACGCCAGTGGAAAATATAAAATATGCAATGTGCCTTTAAATAAAAAATTTAAAGTTCAGACTTCCTTCTCTAATTATTTTGGTAGTGATGTGGAGATTAATACGGAGCGCATTCAATATGATAGCACCATTTACCAGGATTTTAGCTTTGATAAAATCTTAATCGGTAAAACAATGAAGATTGAAGGAATTAAATTCGAAGCCGGACAAAGCACTATCAGTAGTGCTTTGAGTGTGGAGCTAGATAAAATTGTAGATAAACTAAAAGACAACCCAAAAATTGTGGTTGAAATTGGTGTTCATACCGATTGCAGAGGTTTGGCTCAAAACAACCTGGACATATCGGATGACAGAGCGCGCGCTTTGAAAGAGTATGTTGTAAAAAAGGGAATCGATTCAAAAAGAGTAACCTATATCGGTTACGGAGAAGCAGTACCTGTTAATAAATGTGAGTGCGAGGAAACAGTTATTGTTCCTTGCAGCGAACAGGAGCATCAACAAAATAATCGTGTGGAGTTGAAAGTAATTGGATTCTTAAAGAATGGAATTATTGTTAGTGAGTAAGGGATAAGCTATCCAATTGGTTGAAACAATATTCGGTAAAGGCTTTTGCACCTTTTTCACTTAAGTGTTCTCCATCAATAAATAAAGCATCATTCCACAAAATTTTGTCGGCACTTATCAGCGCATGCTGATCTCTGCCTAATATCGCAGCAATGCGATCCATGTGCTCTTTCAATTCTGTTGTTTTTTTGCCATCTAGTTTTTTTACGAGGCCTTCTCTGAAAGGTGATTGAAAAAAAAGTAATTTGATGTTCTTTGCTTTGCAGAAAGCGGAGATGCTGTCTACAAAATCATAATTGGTATCATTCATTCTTTCTTTTTCAAATGTAGCTTCCCATCGGCGTGGATCTATTTTAAACCCTTCACCGCTAATATTTACTCCACCATACTGATCAAATACTAAATACTCGTATTGGTTCTTTTCACCGGTTACCAGCTTCTTATACTTGACATTATCCATATAATAACGCACATTAAAACAGGTAACATGATAAAGATTGGCAGCAACAGTTCCAGCAGTCAGGTATTTTTCTACTTTATCATAGTCTGCTTTTTTTGCAGGCAATTCAAATTCAGAAATGCTACTGGCGATGATCAACGTGTTGGGATGATAAACGTTATACAATGTTTTTAGAAGTGAATAGTTATCGCCCATATTCATGCCCCAGGAAGAAGTATTCAAAAAATTTCCTTCCTTCACGCGTTTCGCAACCGTTTCTGAATGTAGGTTATTCAACGCAATGGAAGAACCAATGGCCAGTGTTTGAATTGTTTTGGGCGTTGTTCTTAAAAATTCAATCTTTTCATTTAATGAATAGCTGTCTGATAAAGGAGGTGAAGGAAAATCCTTAGCTGAAACATGGTATTTCAACATGTATCCACCAACGATGATTAAACTGAGTAGCACACACAGTGAAAAAAACAATACCACTTTTTTAAGAAAACTGCTCATCGGGTTCGTTTAAAACTGGAAGTAAATAAATTGTTGTTCACTTCCCGAAAAATAAAATATTAAAAATATCAGCACATAGTACATGGTCCAGCGAACTGGCCTGTACCAGGTTAATCCCAGGTTTGCAATGGCGTAGGTTTGTTGTCTTCCTATCCATTCAATTGTAAACATAACACCTATAAATACCATCGTTAATATAACTTTCACGGATCTCATTCCTTCGGGTAAAACGGGAGCAGAAAAAAGAGAAGAAGAGAACAGGTGTTTGTAATAATCTACTGCTTGTGAAAGCGAATGCGAATTAAAAATGATAAGGGTGATCATCACCAATGCAAAAGTACCTACTACATTTATAAACTCTTTGAATGTTGGGAAGAAGCGCTCATTTGCAATAATTCTATTGGAATTGACTTTACCTTTTAAGATCAACGGAATAAAATAACATCCGTGTAAAAACCCATAAACAATAAAGGTCCAGTTGGCACCATGCCAGAGCCCAACCAACACAAAGTTGATAATGATGGCGATGATGGTACCTGTTTTACCATAGGTTCTGAAAATAAAAGAAAGTGGGGTAAACACATATTCCGTCATCCAGGCTGTTAAGGAGATGTGCCATTTCTGCCAAAACTCTGCAATGTTTTGTGCAAAGAAAGGAAGGCGAAAATTGTTCATGATGTTGAAGCCGAGTAGACGGGCTATTCCAACAGCCATGTCCGAGTATCCGGAAAAGTCTGCGTAAAGTTCTATCGTATATAAAAACGATGCAAGTAGCAAGGTACTTCCCGGATACAAATGTTCATGACCAAATATTTGCGAGGTGATACCACTGCAATTATCAGCGATCACTACTTTTTTAAATAGGCCCCAAATGATTTGTCTTAAGCCATCTGCAGCAGCAGCACTATCAAAGACTCTGTTTTTTTCCAATTGTGGAACAAAGTCTCTGGCTTTATCAATTGGCCCGGATAAAGAACTCGGGAAAAAAGACAAATAGGAAAAAAATACGATCCAATCTTTTACAGGTTCGGTCTTACCGCTTTCTACATCCATTAAATAGCTCATGGCTCTGAATGTATAGAAGCTGATACCAAGTGGCAAAATAACATTCAGTGTGTGGATGTTTAAATGAATGTTAACCGCATCAAAGGCTCCAACAAAGGATTGAATAAAGAAGTTGCAATACTTAAAGAAGAGTAAACTTCCCAACCCATGAATTAATCCCAACCAAAGAAACAGGC
>DASRRA010000451.1:0-12997 GCA_035696085.1 Bacteroidia bacterium
ACAATATGCAGATTGGGCACTCGGTAATTTTATTGACCAGGCGAAAAAATATCCCTGGTTTAATAATACACTATTTATTTTTTTAGGAGATCATGGTGTTAACTTCGGGCATACCTATGCGATGCCTTTGTCTTTTCATCACATCCCATGCGTATTTTACATGCCTTCGAAATTAAAACCGGACACTGTGTCCAACATGGGTGGACAAATTGATGTGCTTCCGACCTTGTTAAGTTTATTACAAGTGCCGTTTAAAAATACAAGCATGGGAATTGATTTACTGCATGAAACAAGGCCTTACATGTACTTCACAGCCGATTCAAAAATCGGAGCTATTGATAACGATTTTTATTATTTCGATTTACTGGAAGAACAAAAAGAATTATTATATCAGTATAAGGATTTAAATACTAAAAATTACCGGGATATTTACAAGTCGAAAGCTGATTCGATGAAAGCATACTCGTCTCATATGATTCGAATGGCCAATCATGTGGTCAAAAATAAATTGTATTAACGTTATTTTTTCTTGCAGGAATTTAAATGAGAAGTGTATTCCTTAAAGAAAAGCTCTCTTTGTTTTTTGTATTCTTCAATGCTCGCAAAATTTTTGGACCCTTCTTCACTCATATTATTAAAATAAAAAAACACAGAAATCCCATTACCAGGGAATAGTACAAATGTTCCCAATATGTTTCCTTTTTCAACAGAAGCACGACTAAATCCTACTATTTTATACCCATTGATTTTAAACTCCAGCAGGTTTTCTGATTCCATGCCTGTTGAATGCGAATTCAGGTAAGCCAGATTATCAACCAGGTTCTTTTGATCTTGTTCATAAGCCTTTTCATCCGAAAGCTCCACTTTCAAATTCACAACCTCTGCTTTTTTATCATTCAGGTAAAGGATTTTATACCCATCTGTGCGGGAGACATTTGCATCTCCTCTTTCCGTTTTTAGAATTCTTAATTTGTCAGCGTTCTCCGGTAATCGGTCTGGGTCCGCAGCTATCAAATTAGAAATGCCTTTAAAAGAAATAAAACAATTGTTGATTTTTGACTCTGTTAACGCTTTCGCATAAACCGGTTTCTTAGTTGTAAAACTTAAAAATAACAGTGTGGTTACAACTGTTAAAAGTAGTTTCCATTTTGTTTGCATCACGGATAGAATTTATTTTTTAATTTATCTGATCTCTAAGATAATCTATTACGCATTAAACTGCCGCAAATGATGGTCGGTATGTTTGTATGCCAAATAACCCAACTGTTCCTTCGTCATTTTTCCAAAAAACCAATGCACGTAATATGCCTCGGAAAATTGTGCATAGGCTCCTATATATTCCATCCATCTTATTTTCTCCGGTGCAATATCTCCCTCTCCGTTTATTCTGAATTTGACATGTGTGGGTGCATTTTTTTCCATCGGGCTATCATCTTTCAAAATGCGTTTTAATATCGACTTGCCAAGTAAATAACCCAACGGAACACGCTTATATTTTTTCTTACCCAGAAACATTTCATCGGCTTGTGCACAATGTTTTATCATTTGATACACATTCATTTTGCCCCATTGTGCTTTACTTGTTGTGTTCAGGGATTGTATGCGTCTTATTAACTCTTCCCTGGTTTCTTTGTCAAATACTGTTTTCATTGCAGTGTTTATTTGGTAGGAATAGGGCGAATTTAATAAAAGTTGAGGGATCTATTACAAAAAAAAAGACCCGCCGTAGCGAGTCCAATTTTTATTTAACACAACGAAATCCTAAATTATTTCCAGCGCTCTTCGTTTCTCCTTTACCCCTGCTTCCAGCTTTGTAGCGTATGCAATACTGATCACTGCAAATAAAAGAACCACCACGTTGCACATGCTTTTCAACTCCGGGTTCTTCAGGATCATAACTATCGTTCGGCCCTTGTGGATTTTCTTTTGGACTCTTCGTATAATAATCCGGACGGTAGAGATCGCTGCACCATTCCCAGACATTACCGTCCAGGTCATAAATTTGATAAGGATTTGCTGAAAATGATTTAACAGGTGCCGTCGCTGCATACCCGTCTTCCTTGGTGTTTTCATTCGGAAAATTTCCCTGGTAAATATTGGCTACCCATTTTCCATTTGGTTTTAATTGTGTTCCCCAATAGTAAGTTGTCGATGCTTTTCCTCCTCTGGCTGCATATTCCCACTCAGCTTCGGTAGGCAATCGTTTACCTGCCCAGGTAGCATATGCCAAGGCGTCTTCATAACAAACCTGCACCACAGGATGTTGTTCTCTTCCCTTTATCGAACTTTGTGGTCCCTCCGGTTGTTGCCAATTTGCACCAGCAATGTATTTCCACCATTGCGTGTAATCATTCAGATCTACTTTACCGGCTGGAGAAACAAACACGGCTGATCCCGGCAATAATTTTTCTAAAGGAACACCAGGAAAATCTTTAGGATTCAGCGTACGTTCAGCAACTGTTTTATAACCTGTTTCCTTCACAAATTTTGCAAATTGCAAATTGGTTACTTCATGTTCGTCCATTAAAAAAGAATGTATGACAACTTCATGCACCGGTTTACTATCAGAAAATTCTGCAGAACCCATTTCAAATTTCCCTCCTGGAATCAGCGCCATCTTGCAGGTGTCTTTATTTTCAGAAATCACTTCTTGGGAAGCAGTAGGAGACTTACTAATAACTGCAACCGCATTCTTCACCAAATCATTTTCTCTATTCGTACTGGCTTCCGGTTGATTGCAGGCAAGTAGTATACTTACAGAAAAAAACATCCCTACCCAATTCATTTTTGTATTCATTTTACACTCATTCAAATTATTGTGATCCTCCTTTTGCAGCAGGTTCTTTCTGTTGAGCTGCTTGTTGCACTGCAACCTGCTTTCTTATGCGTGCAGCATACTCCCAATCTAATAACGGATATACATTGTATTTTTTTGCGTCTGCTTCATACAATGCCTGAAGTTCCTTTAATTTTTCCGGATTTTTATTAGCGAGATTCACACGTTCATTAAAATCATCATTCAAATTATACAACTCCCACACATCATGACGAGGGTCACTGTCATAAGGTTTTGTTTCTCCTTCAAAACCGCTTACGTCAAAATAGTTTGGATGGTGTGCAGCTGAAGCCTTCCAACCATCTTTATAAATTGCTCTTGATCCCGCAATGGTATAATACTGTTGTGTATGCTGACTTGCAGCTTTAGCATCTGAAAAGGAAGTGTTCAATGCATATCCTTCCAAAGGTGCTTGCACATAATTTTTTACCTTTTCCGGAAGTGTAATTCCTACAAGACCAAGTGTGGTTGGATAAATATCGATGACGTGAGAATATTGATTGCGGATACCATACTCTTTAATCCTTTTTGGATAAAATACAATCAACGGATTGTGCGTTCCACCTTCTGCATTTGCATCTTGTTTCCAAAATTTGAAAGGCGTATTTGCTGCCTGCGCCCAGCCGATAGGATAATTCGCGGCAGTAATTACATCTTTGGTTCCGATTTTATCATATTCACTTAAAACAAATTTACGGTATTCTTCACGTGTCAATCTATCTTTGCTAAATGCTACACTTTTGTTCGTAACACCATATTCTGTACCTTCCTTGCTTGCACCATTGTCACCAATCACTACAAATACAGCAGTGTTTTCCAGTTGTCCGGATTGTTTTAAATAATTTATCAATCGTCCGATTTCATAATCCGTATATTCTAAAAAACCGGCGTATACTTCCATATAACGAGCAAACAAGTGTTGTTCTTCAGGTGAGATATCTTTCCACGCAGTAACGGCTTCATTTCTTGCAGGTAATTTCGCATCGGCAGGAATAAGTCCTAATTTTTTTTGATTGGCAATTACTGCTTCTCTGTACACATCCCAACCAGCATCAAATTTTCCTTTGTATTTATCACTCCAGGCTGTAGCTACTTGATGTGGTGCGTGAGCTGCTCCGGGTGCATAATAAAGGAAGAATGGCTTATCTGGTGAATTCTTTTTTAAACGGCTGATATAGGCAATTGCTTTATCTGTTATTATTTTATTCAAATGTTCGCCACTAGGTTGTAGGTGTGCATTGTCCTCTACCAGATCTGGTTTATATTGATCGGTTGCTCCGCCTAAAAATCCGGTATTGTGGTCGAAACCTTTACCAGATGGCCAACGATAAAACGGACCGGCATCTGTTGTTTCCTCATCAGGTGTCAAATGCCATTTCCCAACCTGGAATGTTGCATAACCCGTTTCATTTAATACCTCTGCAATGGTTGCTTTTTCCGTAGGTATTTTTGCATCGTAACCAGGGTAATCTGCACGAACAGAATTACTAGGGAATAGACCCATGTGCGCGGAATGTGAGTTGCGCCCCGTTAAAAGCGCTGCCCGTGTAGGAGAGCAGATGCCTGTTGTATGAAAATTGGTGTAACGCAAACCATTGTTTGCTAGGCTATCCAATGTAGGCGTATGAATAAGGCCTCCAAAAGCGGAGCTCGCACCAAATCCCACATCATCTATTAAAATCCAAATGACATTGGGAGCACCTTCGGGCGCTTTCTTTCCATATTCAGTTTTTGGACCTGGTACAGACTGATTAATGTTTATATCAATTTTTGCTGGTTGTTGCGCTTGCGTAATGCTCCATGCAACCAGGAATAAAAAACTTAATTTATGTTTCATAGGAATGTTTTTAAGATTGGTTTATTTTAAAACAACAGCATCTTCGTATTCATTTGAACCAATGTAAATAGGCGTTTCAAATACGGGTTCAGGTTTTACAGGTGCTATCTTTTCGGGTTTCAGTTGCTGCAAATGATCCGGTGCCAATGCACTTCCTTCCTTTTTTGATTTAATAAAGGGCCAGAAGATCTGTGCCTGCCATTCCTCCTGCTGATATGTTTTCATACCATAGGTAGCTGGGAACTTGCGCGATATTTTTCCCGTTTTAAAAATAATATCCCAAATGAAAAACATGTTTCCAAAATTTCCTTTGTAGTGACCAACACCATCATTGGTGGTAGCTGCGTGATGGGCATGATGTGTTGCTGGCGTTGAAATAAACCGCTCCAGGAACCAGGCAACAGGATGCAGCCATTTGATACGGTACAAAGGCTTGTCCCAAGCCACACTTGAATGCGCAAATGTGGTGATGAGTGATTTGATCACACGTACAAACAACGCAGGAAATCCTAAGCCCAGATACACGAGTGTAGCTGTTAAATAGGTTTGTGAAAAAAAGAACGTATAAATAATATTTTGACGGGAAGCCATGGACATCCCCATATAGGGTGCCGAATGATGGGTACGATGGAACTTCCACAAGAAAGGTACCTGGTGATGCAGGCGGTGATACCAGTATTGTGTCAAATCATCAGCCACAGCAATGATCACAAAACCCCACCAAAAAGGTACCCAAGCAAAGGCATTGGCTGAATTGGGTAAGATATACGGCAAAAATTTCAGGCTGAAATAGGCAGTAATAGGTGCAATCACAATTTTTGGAAGAACGAAGCAAATGATGTCCAGGGTCTTTTCATTCTTGGTCCATTTATCATCATCATATAAACCTAATGATAGTTCTAAAATACCTAAGGCCAAAACCAGTACCGTTAGCCCCCAGGAGCGCATGTTTTGAAAAACACTATTAATCCATCCTAATAAGCCAGGATCATTTTTTACATTAGAGGCAAGTGCTGTGAGTGAGTGATCATTCCAGGGTTGCTGCCCGGTGATTGCAAAGGCGCCTAACATTAATGCAATAGGAAGGATATACAAGGCAAGACTAATGCTTATATCCTTTCTTAGTTTCTTTTTATCAATTTCTATTTTCATGGTTCAGAGCGTTTTGGTGTGTTGGATTATTTTTTTTGAGCAGGTGATTGGTAAAAAGCAATCCACCTACTATAATGAATAAGGGGACCAGGTAAACGATCACCCCTACAATTATTTTTTTGATGAGTATTTGTATGTCTTGTGAGTTCATGTATTTATAATTTAATATGAGTTATTGTGTGTTTTATGCGTATGCTCATTCGCAACAACAATAGGCTGATGCATAAGGATGATGGGCGTAGCGTGTTGTTTTGAAAAAAATAAATTCAGTTTTCATTTGTGTGGTTTTATTTCTTGAACCGGACAAATATAAAGTTTATTTTTAAATATCTACTAAAAAGATGGATAATGTATATAATTAAATTGTACAGAGCTCAGGATCAAGAAGTAGATATATTACTTAATGGAATTTTCTTTCTTATTTACCGGTAGTATATACTTATTTAAAGATGTTATTACTTTATAGGCTTATTGTATCTTTGCGATCAAAAAAGACCCCCAACAAGGTTCGAGCATTATAAAATTTCCATGAAACATATTTTACTGTTTATTCTATTACTTACAGCAACAGGCATGAATGCTCAAAATGAAGTTGGAATCTCCGATTCGCTTTATCAAGACACAGTATATATCAATTCTCAAGGATTAGAAAGTCCAAGAGAAGAAGCTGAATATTACAGGAAGATTTCTAAAATTAATCAAGGCTATGTAGTGAAAGATTTCTACTTAAAAACTAATACCCGACAAAGAGTAGCTATTTGTTCTGAAATAAGGCCTCTAATAAAAAATGGTCATTGTGTCTATTACAACGAAGCAGTTGAAAAAATACGTGAAGGAGAATATATAAAAGATAAAAAAATAGGCATATGGAATATATGGGAACCTGGTAGCACTGATTCTTCAGTTGTTGAATATTTTCAAGATGGAACTTACCAAAATATTTATTTATCTAAATCAGTTGTAACGTTATACGCCAAGTATAAAAAATTCTACAAAATGGAGGAGCCTGCTAGTTTTCCTGGGGGAGAAGCCGGTATGCAGAAATGGATTGCAGAAAATATCGATCAAAAAGGCTATCCTGCAAAAGAAAAAAATGCTGGAATATCAGGTACTTGTTACGCTACATTTGTTGTTGAAAAAGACGGAACTATTACAAACATCAAACTGGCACCAGGTATACCGAATGGACCAGGATATAATGAATTAGTATTAGAAATGATTAAAGAAATGCCCTCATGGAAACCAGCAATGGAATTTGGCAGACCGGTGAGTGTACGATTTAATTTACCCGTCAGGTTTAAGGTCAATTAAAGTCTTTCATTATTCTAATTTATTTTAAATGAAGGTCTCTATCAAAATATTCGTTCTGTTTTTTATCTCCATGGCTATAAGTTGCACTAAAACTTCTGATAACTAAGAAAGCAAAAATAATTCACAGGTAAAAAGTCACTTCCTTTGAAAAATTAAAAAGAGACTTTATTGATGGAATTAAAGTAGCTGATGCTAAAATTTCAAATTATTTTTTTGTTGATGTAGAAGTTCCTGAATGTTGTCAAGGTGGAATTTCTCGGTCCATTTTATACATGAACAATTCTTACTAGATAGCTTGTTAGACAGCAAACAATCACTCAACAAATAGAAAGTGGTTTTTTGCCAGTTTATCAGACAAATACACTAAATCTTTTTAATGCTGATGGTGAAAATGAAATATTTTGACAATTACGTTAAGTAGGCTTGTTTGCAAACTGAAGTATATTAACAGCTTGTATTGATTAAATAAAAAAAACGGGAACAATTTCCCGTTTCTTATTTGTTTGTGCCTGGGTGAAATACATAATTACAAGGCTAGTGGTGTTGTTGCCCGATAATTCCTTCTGCATTCAAACCTGCACACAACAAATGTAGCTGTTTATCACTCTTTAAATTCTTTTTTTTTACAGAAGGCATATTTAATAACATCAATGGTTATCCTTTTGTAAAAAAACAATGACAAAATAATTTTTGCTATAAATAAAAAAACGAGGAACACTCCTCGTCTTTCTACCTTTGTTAGTTGATTGTTTGTTAGTTATTAATCAGTAATGATATAATAGTTACGCAAAAATAATTGAATTATTAGCTTTCGATGCACAAAATAGCGGGTTTTTAGCCAAAGGTCTCTTTTCAATGATTAACGGTAAAACTTGATTAACGAGCTATAGCAAAGCGTATGCGTTGGTGCACACGCTTCCTTCTAATTATCTATTTTACAATGTTAATGGATTTGATAATGTTGTCGTATTCACCGGTACTGGGATGTGTGGTTTTATGGGTGGCAGGAACTTTACAATCAGTTGCTTAAAGAAGTCAACTAACGGTAAATTGATGGCGTTGTATATTTTATTCCTTTTTTCCATGTATATTCATCACGGTCTTGGCATTTAACTTGTCAGCCGGTTAAAAAATTAAATCTTTACATCATGATGAGAACGAAAAAATACATTGTTTACGCAATAGCGTTACAAGTAACGATGGGTACGGTTTTTACGGGTTGCAAAACCTGGAACAATACCGCCAAAGGTGGTGCTATAGGCGCTGGAACAGGCGCCGCTGTAGGAGGAGCAATTGGTGCTGCTACTAATCACTCTGCAAAAAATACCATTATCGGAGCCATTGTGGGTGCAGCTGTTGGTGGTGCAACAGGGGCTGTTATCGGCCGATACATGGATAAACAAGCTGCCGAAATTCAAAAAGATGTGAAAGGTGCAAAGGTAGAACGTGTGGGAGAAGGGATACGCATCACATTTGATTCAGGAATCCTGTTTGATTTAAACTCCTATCAATTAAAAGAAGATGCTAAAGCCAATATTAAAGAGCTGGCACGTGTGCTTCAAAAATACAGTGATACCAATATCTTAATTGAAGGACATACCGATGATACCGGTACCAATGAATACAACCAGAAATTATCCGAACAACGTGCGGATGCTGTTGGCAATTACGCAAAAACATTGGGTGTACTTGGAACACGCATGTCGATTACAGGATATGGTGAATCACAACCTGCTGAAGATAATAAAACGGAAGCCGGCCGAAAAGCCAACCGAAGAGTAGAGATAGCCATTATGGCAAATAAAAAATTAAAGAAAGCAGCGGAAAGAGGAGAAATATAAGCTACGCTAAAGCTCGGCTTACGCAGTGGGTGTGAGTCTTGAGCACGAGGAAAAATGCGAATGATCTTGAAGATCATTCGCATTTTTGTTTTTCGTATTTTTGCAAGTAAAATTTTAACCATGTCAGCAGATAAATTCAAACAAGAACTAGAACCGGCATTTGCTTTTTCAGGAAAAGCAATTTCATTAGGCGGTGCTGTATACGATAAAACCCCTATAGCTGGTGTAACTATAAAAATGCCGCTGTCAACAGTGAACAGACATGGTTTAATTGCCGGTGCCACTGGAACCGGGAAAACAAAATCCATTCAACGTTTTGCCGAAGCCTTATCCGAACAAGGTGTAAATGTTTTGTTGATGGATATCAAAGGAGACATCAGCGGTATTTCCAAACCCGGAACAGAAAATCCAAAAATTAGCGACCGTATGAAGCTGATTGGTTTGCCATGGGTACCTACCTCCTACCCAACAGAGTTAATGACCATCTCCAATGAAAAAGGATTGCGCCTGCGTGCAACCGCTTCTGAATTCGGACCGGTATTGCTTTCCAAAATCTTAGAATTGAACGAAAATCAGGAAGGTGCTGTTGCCATTGTTTTTAAATATTGCGATGATAAAAAACTTCCTCTACTTGATATTAAAGATTTTCGCGCCGTGCTGCAGCACCTTGCAGGAGAAGGAAAGGAGGAGGTCCAAAAAAATTATGGAAGTATCTCTCCGGCAACATCCGGCGTGATCATGCGAAAGTTACTGGAGCTGGAACTTCAGGGAGGCGATAAATTTTTTGGAGAAAAATCATTTGAAGTAGAAGATTTATTGCAAAAAAAACCGGATGGCAAAGCCTTCATCAATGTGTTGCGTTTAACGGATATACAGGATCGACCCAAACTATTTTCAACATTCATGTTATGCCTGCTTGCAGAAATTTACAACAAGTTTCCGGAGATGGGTGATAAAGGTGAACCCAAACTGGTTATTTTTATTGATGAAGCACATTTGATTTTTAAAGAAGCTTCCGATGCATTGATGCAACAATTGGAAACCATTATCAAATTAATTCGAAGCAAAGGCGTTGGTATTTATTTCTGTACACAAGCACCAACTGATATTCCGGATATTATTTTAAGTCAGCTTGGAACCAAGATTCAACACGCACTTCGTGCCTTCACTGCAAAAGACAGGAAAGATATTAAACTGGTAGCAGAAAATTTTCCCATTACTTCTTTTTACAAAACCGATCAGTTGATTACGGAACTTGGTATTGGAGAGGCATTGGTAACTGTATTGAATGAAAAAGGTGTACCAACACCATTGGTGCATACGATGATGGCTGCACCGCAATCCCGCATGGATGTGATTACACCGGTTGAACAGGAGGAGATCATTTCAAGCTCCAAAATTGCCGCTGCTTACAACGAAGTCATTGACCGCAACAGCGCTTATGAAATGTTGAATGGAAAAATTGCTCCTGAAACAGCAAACACGGAGACAAGTCAACCTGCAGAAAAGAAAAGTGAATCTTCTTCTTTTGATTTGGGAAGCACTTTGAAAAATATTGCCAACAGCAGTGTTACAAAAACCATCGTTCGGGAAGTAACGCGTGGAATATTTGGTGTACTCATGGGTTCATCCAGTTCTTCTTCCCGAAAAAAGAAATCCATTTTTTAATGTTACCAGCTGAGCTCATCAAGCAGCGTTTGCTCAATCAGCAATTGATACATACTGCTTTCAAAAAACCGGAAGCAGTGGTGCAATGGATGGGTGCGATGCAGGCCCAGGATTATGCAGGCTGTAAATGGGCATTGGGTTTACGTACGCTCCATGCAAGTGATAGCAGTATAGAGCGTGCAATTGATGAAGGAAAGATTATTCGAACGCATGTTTTAAGACCAACCTGGCATTTGGTACATCCACAAGATATACGCTGGATGCTGCGACTCACAGCTCCACGTGTGCATGCTTTTTCTGCATTTGGTTATCGAAAGATGGAATTGACAGATGCTATTTTCAAACGCACACACAAAGCCTTGATAAAGGCTTTGCAAGGGGGCAAGCAGTTAACGCGACTGGAGATTGCCAAGGCTTTGCAAGCTGCAAAAATCGCCACGGATGATTTACGTTTTATCCACATCATGATGCATGCAGAGTTGAACGCGCTTATTTGCAATGGTGCCCGCCAGGGGAAACAATTTACATATGCTTTAATGGATGAACGCATTCCTGCAACAAAAACAATAACAAATGAAGAAGCGCTCGTAAAATTAGCCACACTTTATTTTAAAAGTCACGGTCCCGCAACATTGCAGGATTTTACCTGGTGGTCGGGTTTAGCAGCCAAAGATGCACAACGTGGACTGGAGCACATTAAATCCGTTTTGATTTCGGAAGTTGTGGATGGAAAAACCTATTGGATGACAAGCGATGCTTCTGCTACAAAAATAAAAAGTACTTGTTTATTATTGCCTGCATTTGATGAATATACGGTTTCTTATAAAGATCGATCGTTGGTAGTGGATGCAGCTGCCGCAAAAAAAACTGGCAATGGTATTTTCAAACCACTGTTGCTTGTTGATGGAAAAGTAAAGGGCTATTGGAAACGAAATGATAAAAAAGGGCAATCGCGTGTGGAGCTAACGGCTTTCGAGAAATTATCATCGGGGCAATCAAAAATGATTGACAAAGAAACAGATCGGTATGCAGATTTTCTTGGTTAACCTGACAGGTTTGAAGGAATTAAAAGCGGAGATTTTTTATTGACGTTGAACTTTATAAAAAAGAATCTGTCAGGTTAGCGGCATAACAATTGTCAATTTTCCCCACATCAAACAAACGCAATACTCACTCTAAATTCTTACACTATGGAAACATATCACTTGGTACCAGCCAAAGGTGGCTGGCAGCTTGAAAAAGAGGGCGATGCAAAAAGAATAAAATTTTTTGCAACGAAACGTGAAGCATTGGAATTCAGCACGTCTCATGTTAGAAAGAACACAGGCTCCTTAAAAATTCACAAAGAGAACGGGCAATTTGAAGAAGAAAGAAATTACACACACATAGATCCCTCTTCATTGGGATAGAAAAAATTCGGTCTTCAATAAAAATTCAAGATTGATGAGAGAAGAGATAGTTTGGAACTATCTCTTTATCATTAAATTAATTCCTAATGTGAGTTACTACTTCCCCAACATTCATTTTTTTCCTCTTTTTTGTTCGTTTATTTTTTTTCTGGGTATTTTTTTCTCAAAAAAATTTTTGTATGAGTGAAGTTTCGGCTCGACAAATTTATACTATTGCTCTGTTGAATTCTTATTTTAATTTGCCCAATAAGCCCTGTAAAAAAAATTCACTTTCTCATCTTATTTAGAATTAATATAAATTAATTGTTTTTCACAAAAAATTAACATTTTTTTAAGCGCCAATGCATGTTTCTTCTAATTTTGTCGCTCGAGTAAAAGTACTCTCCCTATTAGTCGGGGTTTTCAACGGAGTTAAATAGTTAAAAATCAATATGGATACAATCTGTAACATGCCACGGAAACACATTTTGGCGCTTATTTCCTTCCTATTTTTATCATTCATTTTTAGTAATCCCTTATCTGCCGCCGACGGTGAAAAAGTATTCAAGCAAAATTGTGCTGTTTGTCACAGCTTGGGTTCGAACAAAATTACCGGTCCCGGTTTGAAGGATGTTGCTTCCCGTGTTCCGGGCGGTGATTGGTTGCATAAATGGATTAAAAACAATGATAAGCTGATCAAAAGTGGTGATGCGTATGCTGTAAAAATCAGTGCATTTGATGCATCTCAAATGACTGTTTTTGAATCAACGTTATCTGATGAAGAAATTGATGCTGTTGTAACATATATTAAAAATCCTCCAGTTCCCGCTAGTGCTGCTCCAACTGATACAACTTCACCTGCCGGCGCACCTGCTAAAGAAGAAGGTGTTAATCCATTAGCCATTTTACTTGGTGTAATCGCATTTTTAATTGTTGTTGTTGCTGTTCTTCGTGGTATACGTCA
>DASRRA010000452.1:0-7134 GCA_035696085.1 Bacteroidia bacterium
TCCTGCTTCATCCATTGATATGATAAAATCAGGAATAACTTGTTGAAAGCTCTTTTGTCCATCCGCCATGGAGTTACCCGGACGAGGATTTAATTTTAAAATTTCATGAATGACATCTTTTAAAATTTCCTCGTCTATTTCTAGCTTCTTGGAAATTTTATCGTAATGCTTTTTGGAAAACTCATCCATTTGTTTTTCGACAACTTCTGTTGCCAATTGGATGATACCGATTTGAGGTTGTTTTTTTCTAAGCTGAATCAATAAACACTCCTGTAAGTCGCGTGCACCAACACCGGCCGGATCAAATTCCTGGATTACTTTCAGCAATTTTTCCATCTCCTCTTCATTGGTATTAATATTTTGGGAGAAAGCTATATCATCGACAATAGAAGCGAGGTCCCTTCGCAAATATCCATCATCATCCAAATTACCTATCAAATACAAAGCAATTTGATACTCCCGGTCATCGAGTTCCTTCATACCCAACTGACTTTCGAGCATGTCCTGGAAAGATACGCCCACGGAGAAAGGTATTTCTTTACGCTCTTCGTCCGGGCTCGTATTGTTTACTTTTAATTTATAGGATGCGCCTTCATCATCATCCATGTAATCACTGATGCTGAAATCATCGCGTTGGTTATCATCTTCTTCGGATGTTTCCTCTTCGAATTCATTTTCCAAATCTGTATCTTCCTCTTCTTCTTCAGTTCCCTCTTCCAATGCAGGATTCAACTCCATTTCTTCTTTAATTCTTTGCTCCAAAGCAATAGTCGGCAACTGCAACAATTTCATCAATTGAATTTGTTGAGGTGATAACTTTTGTAATAATTTTTGTGATTGAACTTGCCTTAACATACCCGTCAATAATTAGTTGGGTTAAAATTAGGAATATTTGTGCCACACTTTTGATGATTTTATCAACGAGCAAAATCGCTGCGTAAAATCCTCTAAAACAGCTGCAAATAAACGCTTACAAAAAATAAATTAATTTCGAATTTATGCTTTTGTGCAATAAATTCTACATGAAATTACTGCATAAAAAACGGATTTTAAAAATTCATTTTAAAAATCTGCTGATTTTGGAGCACGTGGAAATGGTATTACATCCCGTATATTCGTCATGCCGGTAACAAACAATACCAGGCGTTCAAACCCTAATCCGAAACCGGAATGTGGCGCGGTTCCAAACCGGCGTGTATCTAAAAACCAATATAGTTCTTCAGCCGGAATATTCAGTTCGGCCATGCGTTTTTCCAAATAATCCAAACGCTCTTCACGTTGTGAACCTCCTATGATTTCACCAATTCCAGGGAAGAGTATATCCATTGCACCTACTGTTTTATTGTCTTCATTTAAGCGCATGTAAAATGACTTGATGTCCTTTGGATAGTTGGTAAGAATCACCGGTTTTTTAAAATGCTTCTCCACTAAATAGCGTTCATGCTCACTTTGAAGATCTGCTCCCCAGTTTTCAATCAGATATTTAAATTTCTTTTTCTTATTTGGAGTGGAGTTTTTCAGAATCTCAATGGCTTCTGTATACGTTAATCGCTCAAATTCACTGGTTAAACAAAAGTTCAATTTCGCCAATAAATCTAATTCCGAACGCTCATCCTGCGGTTTGGATTTTTCTTCTTCCAACAAACGGTTCTTTAAAAACTCCAATTCATCTGCACAATGCTCAATTGCATAACGGATCACATACTTCAGTAAATCCTCTGCCAATTGCATGTTGTCTTTTAAATCGGCAAACGCCACTTCCGGTTCTATCATCCAGAATTCTGCTAAGTGTCGGGTTGTGTTTGAGTTTTCAGCGCGGAAAGTCGGACCAAACGTATAAATCTCACCTAAGGCCATGGCGCCAAGCTCCCCTTCCAACTGCCCGGAAACCGTAAGGTTGGTGGATTTTCCAAAAAAATCTTGTTTATAATCGATTTCTCCTTTTTCTGTTTTTGGTGGATTTTTCAAATCCAATGCTGTGACACGAAACATTTCCCCTGCACCTTCTGCATCAGATGCGGTGATAATCGGTGTATGCAAATAAACAAAACCACGCTCGTGAAAAAATTGGTGAATGGCAAATGCAAGGTTGTGTCTTACTTTAAACACCGCATTGAATGTATTGGTGCGGAATCGCAAGTGCGCAATTTCCCTTAAAAATTCAAGACTATGTTTTTTAGGTTGTAACGGAAATTTCTCAGCATCACTATCTCCAAGTATTTCCAAGGTTTTTACCTTCACCTCTACGCTTTGTCCCTTACCTTGAGAGGCGATCAATTCACCTGTTACGCTTACAGCTGCACCAGTTGTTAGTCTTTTCAACAGCGCTTCATCCATTGTTGTAAAATCAACAACAGCTTGTATATTATGTATCGTGGACCCGTCGTTTATAGCAATAAACTGGTTGTTACGAAAGGTACGCACCCATCCTTTTACGGTTACTTCTTTTCCAAAAGTGGTTGTACTCAATAATTCTTTTACTTTACTTCTTTTCATTACAGGATAAATTTTCGACTGCAAAAAAACGAATTTTTTTAGGTATAACAATGCAATACTAACATGAAAATTCACTGTATGTTAAAGATTCACTGCTGGTAACCTCCTTCACCTTCCAAACTCATTCCCTCAGCGCAGAGTTTAACTATTTTATTATTGGAATCAATGTGCATTTGTTTCATTTTGGAGAGGTACGAAGATATATATCAATTCAGCTCTTGGCGGTTGGTCTTCCCGATTTTCTTTAATCCACTCTTATAATAAACCGAAGCCGATCTTACTTCATCACCGTTTAAATTAACATTTTATTAAAAATAAGAAGCTGATCTACAGTAAATTAATCCAAAAGTGTTAAAATTATTTGAACGGAAACTTTGGAAATAAAAAATGTTTCCATAGTTTTGTGCCCGAATTAAATTAACTGAAACATGGAAACAAAAGACAGGGTTTTGCAGGGTGCTGAAGAACTGTTTTTTAAATATGGGATAAAGAGTGTGACGATGGATGACATTGCCAAACACCTTAGTATTTCTAAAAAAACGATTTATCAATTTTACAGTGATAAAAATGAGATTGTAGACACATTGATGAAACTGAAACTGGAGGAAGATAAATTAGCTGCTCAACAGATTCATGCCTCTTCTGAAAATGTAGTGGTAGAAGTCTTCGCATTAATGAAACACATTAGTCAAATGATTTCAAAATTGAACCCCAATGTTTTTTACGATTTGCAAAAGTATCATCCACAAACCTGGAAACTTTTTGCAGAATTTAAAGAATATTGTATTGAAAACCTCGTGGAAAAGGCTATAAAAAAAGGGATTTCAGACGGATTGGTAAGAAATGATTTTAATGCAAAGATAATTGCTCGATTGCGAATGGAAGAAATACAATGGGGTTTTGATCCAGCCATATTTGCACCGGATAAATTCAAAATGGTGGATGTTCAATTGGAACTGCTAGACCATTTTTTACACGGTATCTGCACCTTGAAAGGACATAAATTAATTAATAAATATAAACAAGTAACAGAGGAAGAATAACAAAATAACAATTATATAATTATGAAACGATTCGTCATCATATGGGCAATAGTAGGAACACTTACAGCTACTGCTCAAGATCCAGGAAAAGAAACGGCTGCTTTTTCTTTGCAACAAGCCATTGATTATGCAATGCAAAATCAAAAGGATGTAAAGAATGCCATTTTAGAAGAACAGATCGCCAAGCAAAAAATCAAAGAAATCAGAGGAAGTGGCTTCCCTCAAATTAACGCCAGTTACGATTTCAAATATTGGAACGAACTTCCGACCCAAGTTATATATGGCGATCCGAGAAATCCGTTTGCTCCACCTTCCGATACTTCTATTTTTGCATATATCCCGTTAAAATTTGGAACCTTTTTCAATTCATCAGCAGGTATTGATGCCAGCCAGCTGCTATTTAGCGGTGAATATTTGGTAGGCCTAAAAGCCTCGAAAGTATATGCGGAGCTTTCAAGCAGATCAACACAACGCACGAAAATAGAGACGGTATCAACTGTTACTAAGGCTTACTACACCGCACTTATTAATGAAGAACGGATGAATTTGCTTACGGCAAACATTACCCGTTTAAAAAGGATATTGGATGAAACGAAAGCGCTTTATGAAAATGGTATCGCTGAAAAACTTGATTTTGACAGGCTTACAGTTACCTATAATAATTTAGTGGTGGAACAAGAAAAAATCAAACGGTTTGTGGCGCTATCCATTAATCTATTAAAATTTCAAATCGGTTTGAATGCTGCAACAACACTCACTTTAACGGACAAGTTAGCGGACGTAAAATTTGACGCTACGCAGCCTACTGCTGCTGATAAGTTCGATTATGAAAAACGTGTTGAATTCAGTTTATTCGATGCGCAATTTAAATTGGCTAAATTGGATTTAAAACGCAATCAAGCTAGTTTTTTGCCTACAGCTGTCGCTTATGGTGCGTTAAATTATCAACGTTTCAGACAAAATTTGGATGTACCCAGCAGCCCTTGGTATTCTAATTCATTTATAGGTGCAAAAGTTTCCTTACCGATTTTTACTGGCTTTCAACGCAATTCCAAAGTTCAGCAAGCTAAACTTAAAGTGATACAAGCTCAAAACAATATTGATTTTATCAAGCAAACGATAGATCTTGAAATAAGTTCATCATTTATCAATTTGCAAAATGCGTCTTCTATGATTGAAGTACAAAAAAAGAATATAGCAATAGCAGAGGATGTAGCAAGAGTGACAAAAATTAAATATGAACAAGGAACCGGTACCAATTTGGAAGTGATCACTGCTGAAACAGCTCTCATAGAAGCCCAAACCAATTATTACAGCGCATTATTTGATGCACTGGTTGCTAAAATTGATTATGAAAAGGCAAATGGAAACATCACTAAATAAAACAAACAAAAACATTACTACTAATACATTATATACTATGAAAAATTTATTCCTAATATCCGGAGTGATTATCGTTCTAGCTTCTTGCAATTCTTCTGAAACTGACAAAAAGAAAAAAGAACTCGACAAATTAAAAGCTGAGTTGTCTGATTTACAAACGGAAGAAGCAAAAATTCAAACAAAAGAATCGGAAACGGAAAAAAAGATCGCTAAACTTAAAACAGAGCTTGGCGTTGTAGATTCTGTTCAAGCGCCCACCATTATTGCAGTCAATACTTTAAAACCAGAGACTTTCAAAAATTATATTGATGTACAAGGCCATGTGGATGCTGACGAAAATGTAGGTATTAGTACAGAAATGCCAGGTACCATCAGCAAAATAAATGTACATGTTGGCGATCAGGTAACAAAAGGACAAGTCCTTGCTGAGACCGATGCTCGCGCTATTCTCCAAAACATTTCCGATTTGCAAACCAATGCAGATTTGGTAAACCAATTATATGACAAACAAAAAAATCTGTGGGATCAAAAAATTGGTACAGAGATTCAATACCTGCAAGCAAAAACGAACAAGGAAAGTATGGAGAAAAAAATGGCTGCCTTGCAGGAACAATTACGCATGAGCAAAATCATTTCTCCGATTGACGGCACAGTGGATGCGGTTGACGTCAAACTTGGACAAGCTACTGCCCCAGGTATGCCTGCCATACGTGTTATCAACTATTCCAATTTAAAAGTAAAAGCAGAAGTTTCTGAAAATTATGCTTCTAAGATTCATAAAGGAAGTCCGGTTATCATTCGCTTCCCGGATACAGATGATTCGGTGCTAACAACTGTAAGTTTTGTTTCCCGCGCTATCAATACGGGCACTAGAGCATTCATAGTAGAAGTGAATTTAGATGGGCAAAAAGAATATCACCCAAATATGGTGGCTAAACTAAGCATCAATGATTATCAGTCATCAAAACCGATTATCGTTATTCCGGTTCGTGTTGTTCAAAAAGATGAAAACAGTGAACAATATGTTTACTTGTCTGACAAAGGAAAAGCTAAGAAACAATTAGTAACACTTGGAAAAGAATACAATGGAAAAGCTGAAGTGGTAAGCGGATTAAAAGAAGGTGATGTGATTGTTACTTCTGGTTACGATTTAATCAATGAGGGTGATCCGATACAAGTAAAATAGTACTTTACAGATTTGAAAATAATAATATTCAAGAACAACTTCTTGTGCAGAAGTAAAAAATAAACAGTATGAATTTCAAACAATTTAAACCCTCAAGCTGGGCCGTTGATAACAAGATAAGCATCTACGTGTTTACTTTGATTATTGCGATCATGGGAATATCTTCTTACAATAAAATTCCAAAAGAAAGTTTCCCGGATATCGTTATCCCAACGATTTATATCAACGCCGTGTACCCTGGGAACTCCCCAACAAATATTGAGAACCTGGTGACGAAACCAATTGAAAAACAATTGAAAGGTATATCTGGTGTAAAAAAGATAAACTCTACTTCTTTACAGGATGTGAGTGTGATTATGGTCGAATTTAATACCAATGTAGATGTAGCTATTGCCAAACAAAAGGTGAAAGATGCAGTGGATAAAGCGGGAGACGACCTACCCAAGGATTTACCGACCAAACCAAACGTATTGGAAGTTAATTTCTCTGACTTACCAATCATGTATGTCAATTTATCCGGAAGCATGGATTTGCAAAAACTGAAAGAGTATGCAGATGATTTGAAGGATAAAATCGAAGCAATGAAACAAATCTCCCGTGTGACCATGGTTGGTGATTTGGAACGAGAAATCCAGATTAATGTCGACATGTATAAACTGCAAGCCGCTTCTCTTACACTAGGCGATATTGACAGAACGGTCAAAACTGAAAATTTGAATATTTCCGGTGGTTTGGTTCCAATGGATGGGATGAAACGAAACCTTACCGTACAAGGCGAATTTAAAACAGTTGAAGAAATTGGTAATATCGTGATTAATTCGCCAACCGGAGCAAAGCTATATTTAAAAGACATTGCTGAGGTTGTAGATTCGCATAAAGAACAAGAAAGCTATGCCCGATTGGCCGGAAAAAATGTAATTACGCTGAATATTATCAAACGTTCAGGAGAAAATTTAATTGAAGCATCTGATAAAATCAATGAAACAATTAAAGAAATGAAGGCTTCCAAACAGTTACCCAAAGAGT
>DASRRA010000453.1:0-1631 GCA_035696085.1 Bacteroidia bacterium
CAATTAGATTTTAGTGGTTCAACTATTTATTGCGGCGTAGATGTACACAAGAAAAATTGGCGGATAAATATTCAGGATAGTGAATTTGAGCTTGAAGATTTTAGTCAGGATGCAAATGCAGCTCTTTTACATAAGCATTTAAACAGAAAATATCCGGGCGCAAAGTTTAAGGTTTGTTATGAAGCCGGCTTTTGTGGTTTTAATGCACAGCGTTACCTGAGCAGTAATGGCATCGAATGTTGGGTAATAAATGCAGCAGATGTAGCCACTACAGATAAAGAAAAGCGGCAGAAAAATGATAAGATAGATGCGCGTAAATTGTGCGAACATTTACAAACCAAAAAAGCAAAAAGCGTTTATATACCACAAACAAATTGGGAACATGGGCGTTCACTGGTGCGTGCCAGATCAAGAATAGTGGGCAATCAAACCCGCTCGAAAAACCGCATTTGGCAATTGTTGCATTTTAGCGGTTTGACATTGCCTAAAAACTATGAAGCAGGTCAGTACTGGAGCAAAAATTTTATTAAAGCATTACAGGCACTTGATTGCGGCAGTGGTGCATTGAAAACAACCTTGGAATTGTATATTAAAGATTATCAGCAAACAAGAAACTTATTATTGGACGCCACTCGTGCCATACGTAAATTATGTACAGAGCCACCATATAGAAAGCTCATATTGCTGCTAAGATCTATTCCTGGAATTGGAGAAATTAATGCAGCCATAATGTTGTTTGAATTACAGGATGTAAAACGATTTAAACATTTAGATCATTTGTGCAGCTATGCAGGTCTGGTTCCTGATACAGGTGATAGCGGAGATACTAAAGTAACAAAGGGCATTACCAATCGCACCAATCATTTTTTACGGGCAGCATTGGTGGAAAGCAGTTGGACTGTTACCCGCAAAGACCCTGCCTTGCTGATGAAGTATAAAGCGTATTGTAAAAAAATGGATAAAAACAAAGCGGTTATACGCATTGCAAAGCACCTGCTGGCAAGAATAAATTATGTATTGAAAAATGAAAAAGAATATGTAACAGGTGTAGTAGCATAAACCTAAAAAGGTTTTTAAGGCATAAGGGCTTCAAAAGTAATTCATGAAAAAGGCCTGGAGGAAACTCCAAACCTTAAAACGAAATTACTTCGTCAGCCACCGGGCTTATTCCTTAGCAGGTTGCTCCTCAGCAGTGCCTGCTTCCGCTTCAGACCGGCATAACAAAATTAAACACCAGGTATTATTAATAAAAAGTTCTTTATACCAGCACTCTATCGTTAACTTATTACTGCAGCTTTTTTGATTGCTTCAAAAAATGTCTGTTCTCAACTAAGGATGCAGAGTGCATTTATCAAAAATTGAAAAAGACCATGCGGCTTTTATAAAATAAAATGTCCGTTTATTGAAGTGTGCTTTTTAATTAATTATACTTGAAAAACAACTTAAAATGTAAAACTATTAAATCATAAAAAATTTGTTCAACGATGCAGCACTATCTCATCATTGACGGTAATAAGGTCGGTTTTACGATAATAGTATTTTTTACTAAGGTCATAAGGTTCGATTCGCAGGTAATAGAAGACCTTATGACCTTAGTAGTGATAGAAACAAAACGAAATTCTAACCTTATT
>DASRRA010000454.1:0-1575 GCA_035696085.1 Bacteroidia bacterium
AAGCAGTTTTCCCTTCGCATCATGAAGTTGCCAGGCAATTTGAACCAGTCTTGGCCAATTTTCAAGGTCAGATAATGGGGCAGTCTTATTGCGCGGAATACCCGTGGTTTCCGTGTCAAAAATCAGGTACATCGATAACTAAATAGTAGTGGTTGAAAAAGGTAAAATTACTGTCTTTAGTTCGCTTATTCTATTCCCATTATGGGAGAAATATGCAGTATTTGGATAAAATCGTGTCCATTTTTCTAGTACATTTTGATGTAAGTACTTGATAATCAATAAATAAATTTTTTGGACTTAAGTTTGGACTATATCCTTAAAGCATAAATTTTTATTGCTTTAATCTGTATGAAACATATGAGTGATTTTTTGAAGCGTCAGTGGTTCTTGTTAGTGGTTTTGTTAACCATCTCCTTGATCGTTCTGTTGTTTGAAATACTCTGATTTCATGAAGCCAGTTCGGCTAATTATTTAGAACACTTTAAAATTTAACCCTTCTTTGGTTAGTAAAGCTTCGGGAAGTATTTTGCGTGAGCATAAATTCCTGAAGCTCTTATGAATTGGTTTACTAACCTGTTAACAAGCACGATCGGTAAGAAATTAATTATGTCGCTGACAGGTTTGTTCCTGATCAGCTTCCTGGTTATTCATTGTACTATCAACGCCATGATCTTTTTAAATGACGGAGGTGCCTCCTTCAGTCATTGGGGACATTTCATGGGCACGAATCCAATTATCCGAACGCTGGAAATCGGATTGGTGATCGGCTTTCTGCTCCATATTATAGATGGAGTTGGTTTGATGGTGCAGAATCGAAGGGCCCGCCCAGTGAGTTATGCAAAAGTTGCACACCCAGATAACATTAAGATTACATGGTATAGCCGAAGCATGGGATTGCTTGGTACTCTTATTTTGATCTTCCTCGTCATTCACACATCTCATTTCTGGATTCCGAACCGCGTGAGCCAAGGTTTTACAAATTGGGAACACGGTGAAATAGATTTATATGCAAAAATGCTACTGATATTTCAGGAGCCTTGGGTGGTAATTATTTATGTGTTGGGATGCATCTCTTTATTATGGCATTTACTCCACGGCTTCAGAAGCGCGTTCCAATCGTTGGGCTTGAACCACCTTAAATACAATGGTTTGATTTCTTTTGTCGGAACCGCATTCGCGATTATTGTTCCAATCATTTTTGCCTTAATGCCGATCTCGATTTATTTCGGGTGGGTGAAGTAATTAATCAATAGATAGTTCTCAAATAAAAAAATATGGCAGTACTTGATTCCAAAATACCTGAAGGACCTTTAGCTGATAAATGGAATAAGCACAAGTTTAATATGAAGCTTGTGAATCCGGCGAACAAAAGAAAGTACGATGTAATTGTTGTTGGAACTGGATTGGCAGGAGCATCAGCAGCTGCATCACTCGGAGAATTAGGATACAATGTAAAAGCTTTTTGTTTTCAGGATAGTCCACGAAGAGCGCACAGTATAGCAGCACAAGGTGGAATTAACGCAGCAAAGAATTATCAAAATGACGGTGACAGTGTGTACCGTCTTTTTTATGATA
>DASRRA010000455.1:0-1801 GCA_035696085.1 Bacteroidia bacterium
CAACTGCTGCTATCTGCGCCAAATCAAAAGATCCGGTTGCCCCATAAATCAAGACGATTCCAAATAACAAAAACCCGGTTGCGAATGCGCCCATGATCAGATATTTGAATGCCGCTTCATTGGATAGTACATCTTCTTTTCTGCTTCCTGCAAGAATATACATCGGGATGGATAAAATCTCAATTCCTAAAAACAACATCGACATGTTCGTATACGAAACCATGATGATGGCACCTGTTAAAGCAAATATGACCAATGCATAGTGATCTGTTTTATTCGATTCTTCTTTGAAAAAATCTTGTGACATCAAAAACCAAAGGAAGGCAATTAATAAGATAACGCCTGAAAATGCAACTGCGAAATTATCATACAACATCATTCCGAAATACGGAGCGTTGGTGTTCCACTCCATTCCATTTACTATAAAAATGGATGCTATGCCCAACAATACTAATGGATACAAAACTTTTTTAAAGCTGAATATTTCAGCTAATAATGTAATCACACCTAAAGAAGAAAGTAAGATTAATGCCTTCATATTTTAAATTTTCACTTGCAAATTATACTGCAAGGCTGTCTTGCTTAATTAATTTTTATTTTCCCATCATTGTTCTTACGCCATCAACCAGGTTAACAACTGCTGGTTCTGCTATATCTAACAATGGTTTGGGATATATACCAAATACGATGATCGCTGCACAAATAATATACAATGCTACTTTCTCGCTCGCTTGCAAAGGTGCAAATGTTTCTGTTTGTAAAACGGGTACACCCAACATGATGGATTGATAACTTCTCAGCATGTATACGGCTCCCAATATTACGCTTAATCCCGCAAAAGCAGCTATCCATGCATTGTATTGGTACACACCGTTGATCAATAAAAACTCTCCGATAAATCCATTTGTTAACGGTAATGCAACGCTTCCTAAAAGTACGATCAGGAATAAGACTGCAAATTTCGGATTCACATTGCGAATACCACCCAATGATTTTATTTCACGCGTTCCTGTTCTGGTTTCGATCAAATCAACGATGAAGAATAAGCCGACTACGTTTACACCGTGACTAAGCATTTGTATCATTGCTCCCTGAACACCTTGTACATTGCTTGCCAAGATACCTGCTGATATTAAACCAACGTGCGCAATAGATGAGTAAGCGATTAAGCGTTTAAAATCTTTTTGTACGATGGCTATGCATGATGCATAAATGATTCCGATAACCGACAGAATAATGGCTGTATGTCCCCATGCTTCCACGCCAAGTGGAGCAATTGGAAGAATCCATCGAATAACTCCATAGGTTCCCATTTTTAACATGATTCCTGAAAGCAGCATGGTTCCTTGTGTCGGAGCTGATGTGTACGTATCAGGCTGCCAGGTATGAAATGGGAAAACCGGCATTTTCACTGCAAATGCGATGAACATGGCCCAGAATACATATCCTTGATGAAGTGTATCCAGGTGTTGTCCGGCCTGATATAAGGCCGCAATATCAAAGCTGTGTGCTCCTTCCGTATGCAGATACAAGTAAATCAAACCACCCAGCATGATTAAACTTCCGGCAAGTGTGTATACAAAAAATTTAAAGGTAATTTTACCACTATCTCCACTGCCCCATTGTAAGCAGATGAAATAAATAGGTAACAACGCCAACTCCCAGAACACATAAAACAGGAAACCATCTAATGAAACAAATACACCAATAAGCGCCATCTGCATCGTTAGAATCAATGCGTAAAAAGAAGAAGGTTTTGCAATTTCTTTTTTGAAAGAAGAAAGAATAATAACCGGAACAA
>DASRRA010000456.1:0-6421 GCA_035696085.1 Bacteroidia bacterium
TCGAATTGGGTACCGATCCCAATATAGCATCTGTAAACGTTCAAAATCGTGTGGCTGCCGTTGTAAATAAACTGCCGCCACTCGTTGTGCGTGAAGGGGTAAAGATCACCAGAGAAGAATCCAACATGCTGTTGTACGTCAACTTGTATAGTGATGACCCTGCTTTGGATGTAAACTTCCTGTTCAACTTTGCCGACATCAATATGCTTTCGGAGTTAAAACGTGTGGATGGGGTAGGGTTTGCTGATGTATTGGGAGATCGTGAATACTCGATGCGCATCTGGTTAAAACCGGATCGTATGCAAGCGTATAAAGTTTCAGCAAATGAAGTCATGGATGCGCTTGGTGAGCAAAGTATGGAAGCATCACCCGGTCGGTTAGGAGAAAGCTCCGGTAAAAAGTCGCAGGCATTTGAGTATGTATTAAAATATTCTGGTCGCTATACAACCAAAGATCAATATGAAAACATTGTTATACGGGCTAATCCGGATGGAGAATTACTACGCTTAAAAGATATTGCACAAGTGGAGTTTGGAAATACATATTACAACTTGTATTCAAAACTAAATGGAAAACCCTCTGCCGCTATCGTTATCAAACAATCTTATGGTAGCAACGCAAGTAAGGTTATTCAAAATGTAAAAAAGAGATTAGAAGAAATAAAAGAAGAATCTTTTCCGAAAGGAATGGACTACTCTTTAGGATATGACGTTTCCAAGTTTTTGGATGCTTCTATTGAAAAGGTAGTTCACACGCTGGTGGAAGCCTTTCTGTTGGTTTCTTTGGTGGTGTTTATCTTCCTGGGCGACTGGCGCTCAACGTTGATTCCGGCCATTGCAGTTCCAATATCACTGATCGGTACATTCTTTTTTATGCAATTATTCGGAATCACCATCAACATGATCACTTTATTTGCATTGGTACTTGCGATTGGTATTGTGGTGGATGATGCGATTGTTGTCGTGGAGGCCGTTCACGCAAAGATGGAAGAACAACACGTAGGCGTAGTTGCTGCAACAGAATTAGCAATGAAAGAAATTGGAGGAGCCATCATTGCGATCACCCTCGTAATGGCTGCCGTATTTATCCCGGTTTCCTTCATGTCGGGTCCGGTTGGTATTTTTTACCGGCAGTTTTCGGTGACCATGGCAACTGCGATTATTTTATCCGGTATTGTGGCGCTTACCTTTACACCGGCGCTTTGTGCATTGATGTTAAAGAATACACATGGTGTTGAAAAGAAGAAAACGTTATTGAATCGTTTTATTAACTCATTTAATAACGGATTCAACAAATTGCAAGGCAGATATAAAACATTTGTTACTGCAATTGTTAACAGAAGAGTGGTCACATTCATCGTGTTGATAGCTTTCTGTTTTGGAATATGGGGTATTAGTTCAAAAGTTCCTTCCGGATTTATTCCGAATGAAGATCAGGGACTTTTTTATGCCATCATCTTAACACCTCCGGGATCTACATTGGAACGTACGGATGAAGTTGCTGGTCAATTGCAAAAAATTGCTGCAACAATGGAAGACATTAAATCGGTTTCCTCAATGGCAGGATACGAGATTCTTTCGGAGGGTACAGGTTCCAATGCCGGAAGCTGTTTGATCAACTTAAAAAGTTGGGAAGACAGGAAGCATACAACCTTGGAAGTGATGAAAGAGCTGGAGGAAAAAGCAAAGAACATCAAAGGTGCTACGATCGAATTCTTCCCGCCACCCGCACTACCAGGATATGGAGCAGCAGGTGGGTATGAATGCCGTGTTGTAGATAAAGGTGGAAGTGGTGATTTCAAAAAGATGGAAACAGCCAGCAAGGACCTGGTAGCTGCATTGAATAAACGCAAAGAGTTGTCAAACAACTTTACGTTTTACAGTGCGAGTTTCCCTCAATACTTGTTAAAGCTGGACAATGACAAAGCCAAACAAAAAGGAATCAAAATCGATGAAGCATTGGATAACCTTTCCACATTTATTGGAAGTAATTACGAAACCAGCTTCATCAAATACGATCGCCAGTATAAGGTAATGGTGCAGGCTCTGCCTCAGTATCGTGAACAGCCAGGAGACCTTTTAAAATTATATGCAAAGAATGAAGAAGGAGAGATGGTGCCTTATTCCGCTTTCATGAAGATGGATAAAGTATTTGGTCTCTCTGAGATCACGAGACACAACTTGTACAACTCATCAGAGGTGAGTGGTGGACCGGCTCAGGGATACAGTAGTGGAACTGCATTGAAAGTAGTGGAACAAGTTGCGAAAGAAAGTCTTCCAAGAGGTTTCGGAATTGAGTGGGCAGGTATCTCTATTGACGAGTCACGTCAGGGTAACCAGGCTATTTATATTTTCTTGATTTCATTAGTGTTTGTGTACCTGGTATTATCTGCACAATACGAAAGCTTTGTGTTACCCTTACCAATTATCTTTTCATTACCGGTCGGGATTTTCGGTGCCTTCTTTTTAATTAAAATGATGGGATTGGAAAACAACATCTACGCGCAAATTGCGATGGTGATGTTGATTGGTATCCTGGGTAAAAATGCGGTGTTGATTGTGGAGTTTGCGGTTCAGCGTCATAGAGCCGGAATGAGTGCAATGAAGGCCGCTGTGGAAGGTGCAGCTGCACGTCTTCGCCCGATTTTAATGACCTCATTCGCTTTTATTGCCGGATTAATTCCGCTTGTAGTGGCGCACGGTCCGGGTGCTATAGGTAATAGAACCATCGGAGCTGCAGCGGCCGGAGGGATGTTGTTTGGAACTGTGTTCGGTGTTTTAGTTGTACCGGGACTGTATTACATTTTTGCCAAAATAGCCGAGAAATTTTTCCCTATCGTTGAAAACGAGGAAGATCAACCATTAACTGATGAACTTGCAGAATAAAATGAACTTAATAAAAAAATATAGCTATATCGGTATTGTAAGCAGTTGTGTGCTTTTTTCAGGTTGTCAACTATTTACACCGGTTTCAAAAACAGAAAGTGTTCCTTTGCCCCAGTCGTATAAAGATTCAAAGGACTCCACAAATTCTGCTCAAATTAAATGGAAAGATTTTTTTACAGATAAAAATTTAGTTTCTTTAATTGATACGGCATTAAAGAATAACCTGGATCTTCAAATCACCTTGCAGGATATAGAAATTGCAAGAAATGAAGTCCGCTTCAGAAGAGGATTAATTTTTCCAAATGTTACCGTTGGAGCAGGAGCAGGTATTGAAAAAGTTCCACGCTATACCAGCGCGGGCGCAGGCGATGCATCAACAGATATATTACCAGGGCAACCGGTACCGGATCCTTTAAATGATTTTGGAATCGGTTTGAATGCAAGCTGGGAAGTGGATATCTGGAAAAAATTACGCAACTCCAAAAAAGCCGCATATGCAAAGTATTTAGGAACAGTGGAAGGGAAGAATTTTGTGATCACCAACCTGGTTTCTGAAATTGCAAATGATTACTATGAATTACTTTCTCTCGATAGTCAATTGGAAATTATCCGGCAAACCATCACCTTGCAGCAGAATGCATTGGAAATTGTAAAGATTCAAAAAACAGCATCTGTTGTGACGGAACTTGCAGTGAAGAAATTTGAAGCCGAAGTATTGAATTCACAAAGCCGGGAGTTTGAAGTACTTCAAAGCATCAAAGAAATAGAAAATGAAATTAATTTTTTATTGGGTAGATATCCACAACCGATTGTACGTGATAAATCTGATTTTACGACACAATTGCCACCACAGATACAGGCTGGTATCCCATCTCAATTGCTGGCAAACCGCCCGGATATTAAACAAGCAGAGTTTGAATTGTATGCAACTAAATGCGATGTAAAAGCAGCACAGGCTGAATTTTATCCTTCGTTTGATATAACCGGTGGCTTAGGCTTTAGAGCCTTTAAACCCTCTTATCTATTTATGGCACCGGAATCCATGATGTATTCATTGGTGGGCGAATTGGTGGCACCGTTGATTAACAGAAGTGCGATCAAAGCAGAATTCAACAAGGCAAAAGCTTATCAGGTGCAAGCGTTGTTTGAATATCAGAAAACTGTTTTGGAAGCTTATGTGGAAGTAAACAATCAACTGTCAAATATCAATAATCTGGAGCAGTTTTACAATTTGAAAAATAAGGAAGTAGAAGCATTAACGCTCTCCATCAATATTTCAAATGATTTGTTTAAATCAGCAAGAGCCGATTATTTGGAAGTATTAATGACGCAACGCGATGCATTGGAATCGAAATTGGAATTAATTGAAGCAAAGAAAAAACAATTCAATGCGGTAACCAATATTTATAAAGCATTGGGAGGCGGCTGGAAATAATTTTTAGATCGGTCTAATTTTTAAAAGCGAATCGCCAGTAATTCTGCGCGATTCGCTTTTTTACGTATTAAAGTACCCAAGGAAGCCTTTAATTATGAGACGCTACAACATGATCTATTATTGATCAGGAGTGAGGATGGCAAAACTGTAAGGGCAAGTGTCGAAAGAAGTTTTTTTCTGGTGCTAAAAAAAGATTTAATTCCCCGTTGATTATAGGTCACTTCAAAATAGAGATCAGACAACATATTATCACTCCATTTTATGAATGTTGAGTCTGTTGGCAGATCAGGATATTCATTATACGTAAACCTGTTTTTTAAATCAGTCGCAATGAATGCATCTGTTTTTTTATTGCCGGTTTTTATAATTGGGAATTTTAGTTTTGGAGGATTACTATAAATACGTTTGTTTCCTGGTAAAAATAATGTATCAATTGTTGCAGTTTGGGCAAGGGAGTGAAGTGTGAATAATAAGAGAATTACCAGAATTCGTTTCATGATTTATTGAAAGTTCGCACTAAATTAATTAATTTAAAGGCTATTACGTTTGAAATAACAAAACGGATAATGATGCTACAAAATCGCGTTCACCCTTCTGGAAATCTGATCGGGACCAAGGCCCGTGGCGCCTGGATGGGTACCAGTGGTCTTATTCATTGTGAAGGTACTTACACCAAAATCCATTGTCAACACTTTCGGGGTAGGGTATGCTCCACAAATGAAGGACATCGGTGTAATCCATTCGTTAATGCTTTACACACGTAAGGAACCTCGAAATCCTCTTGCTGCATAGTAAGATTCAGCACCATTATGGTATAAAAAAACAGTGTTGTAACGTCGGTCGCAAAACAAAGCGCCTTTTAATTTTCGGATATCAGCAGGCGTTTTTATCCAGCTGGAAGTTTTGGTGTCAAAATTCCCGAGTTGCTGAAGGTAGCGGTACTCATCTTCTGTTAGGAGCTCGATACCCATAGCTGTAGCCATATCCAGTGCGTTGTCCTTGGGTTTATTTTCTTTCCGTGAATTCAATGCTTCACCGTCGTAGCACAAACTTCTACGTTCTTTCGGACTTTCTTCTGAGCAATCATAGAACAAGTATTCCCCCGTTTTTTTATCCTGTGCAATCACATCCGGTTCACCGCCGGTTCTTTCCATTTCATTCAGCGACCATAATTTATCAGGATGTTGTTCCAACCGTGCCTGTACGTTATCCCATTCCAAACCCTTATGACGGTTTTTGTTTTTTTCAAAACGATTTTTTAGTATAGTCAGTAAGCTCTTATTTTGCTCAGCTGACAGTTTCTTTTTAGCGCTCATATTAAAAGAATTTTAAGGTTATCAATCATCCAATCCTTTTCCTTCCATGATTTGTGGAATGCATTTTTCAATTCTTGATTCACGTGTTTTTTCTTGCTTGGCTGAGGAAAAATGAAGCAGGTATCCGCGTTGTCTGCCTGGCGTTAAAGCTTCAAATGCTTTTTTTAGTTTTGGTGTCTTTTCTAATTTCTTTTTAAACTCATCGGGCATCTTAAATTCGGTCGTCTTTTTAAACTCTACTTTTACACCGGATTCTTCTACTTTAACAGCTTCGAAAATGTAGGACTTTAATTCCTTTTCCAATTTGCTTATTTCTTTCAAATTGGTAAAACGTATTTGTCGTGCTGCTTGTACGTTTTCTGTTTGCTGTATTAAAATACCTTTTGGATCTTTTAATAAAGCTCCCTTAAAAAACAGAAATGCACAATACTCTTTAAAAGCATGTATTAAGACAATGTTATTTTTCTCATAGGTATAGCAAGGGCATCCCCATTTTAACTCTTCTGCCAGGTGACAGTCCAATGCAATTTCTCTCATTTTTTCTAATTCTTCCTGCCATTTCTTGGCCTTTTGAAAGAAGAAATCAACTTTTGGATTCATAAATCAGGTGTTTAAGGTTTAACCGGTGTAAGCTTTCGTTCAGCCGGCCGGAAGTACCAAGATACAATTGTTAGAGCGATAAGTAAACAAGGTCCAAATAATTCTTTAGGGCTGTCACCATTTGCGAGATGTGAATAAACTGCACCTGACATGGCAAAGAAAAAACCGGCATAGGCCCATTCTTT
>DASRRA010000457.1:0-2603 GCA_035696085.1 Bacteroidia bacterium
GATCTGATGTAATGGGCGATAATCAGGAAATTGTAAAAGGGTTGGAAGACAAGAAATATGATTATGATAATATTTTAGAGGTTTTTAACGTGTATAATAAGCCCGCAAATAACTAAGTATGTAGAAAAATTTGTTTTGAGAAAGCCCTGTTAACAGCAGGGCTTTTTTATGTCCTGTATTTTTTACCAGTGGAATAGGAAAATTGACCGTTAAAATAATAGTCATACTTAAAAATACTAAAGGTTTCAAATTTGCAGTTTAGTTGGAAGATGATCTCTCGATAGTATAAACCATCTAAATCTGAAAAGCTATGAAAACATTTAAATTAAAAAAGAAATTTTCTCTTAAGAAAGAGAAGATTGCCACACTGAATAAGGAGCAACTCAGCGCACTCCAAGGAGGAGGAACAGTAACATGGGTTGGCTGTCAACCTCAAATAACAAGAGATTGTTGGGGACTAGATTAAAAATTCGAAGACCGCATTTAAAATGCGGTTTTTTTTTGCACTTGATTAAACGGTTTGATTAAATTCTGCATTAATACACCTTTATTCGAATAGTAAGTCCAAATACAGTGAATATATACTCTTATCCTAAATTTTGGTTATTTTTACGATGCAAAACGGAGAAATTGGGTTTTGCTTCATAATAATAAACCAACGTCATGTCAAACGATAAAAAATTATACCTGCTGGATGCATATGCGCTTATTTACCGTGCATATTTTGCATTTAGTAATAACCACCGCATCAACTCGAAAGGGCTCAATACATCCGCTATTTTGGGTTTTACCAATACCTTATTGGAAGTGTTAAAAAAGGAAAAACCAACACATATAGCTGTTGTCTTTGACACATCCGAACCCACCGTTCGTCATACCGAATTTCCGGAATACAAAGCCAACCGGGAGGAAACACCGGAGGACCTATCAGCCGCCATTCCTTATATTATTAAAATCATAGAAGGTTTCCGCATCCCGGTTTTGTTTTCACACGGATATGAAGCAGATGATGTAATCGGGACATTGGCTAAAAAAGCAGAGAAAGAAGGGTATACCACTTACATGATGACACCTGATAAGGATTATGGGCAATTGGTATCGGATCATATTTTTATTTACAAACCCGCAAGACTTGGCAATGGTGTTGAAATCCTTGGGCCTGCGGAGGTTTGTAAGAAATGGGAGATTGCTTCGGTGGATCAACTGATTGATATCCTTGGATTGATGGGAGATAAAGTCGATAATATTCCGGGTATTCCTGGAGTAGGTGAAAAAACGGCGATTCAGTTGGTGAAGGATTTTGGTAGCATAGAGAACATGTTGCAAAACACCGATAAGCTAAAAGGAAAATTAAAAGAAAAAGTAGAACTAAACAGAGATAAGGCAATTCAATCCAAAAAACTGGCAACGATTATTTGTGATGTTCCCATTGAATTTGATGAGACAACACTTATTATGGAAGAACCTGATAAAGAGGCACTGAAAGCACTTTTTACGGAACTGGAATTCCGAAGACTCGCGGAACAGCTGAATTTAAATGGAGGAGAAGCAAAACCGGAGAAAGTAAAAACAGAAAAAAGTAAAGCCCCTCAAATTAAAATCAACTCCGACCAAATTGATATGTTTGAATCAGATGTTGCCGTGGAAGAAACGGCAGCGCTGGAGACTGAACTGGCAGTCGAAGAGGAGCAGCCGGCAAACGTGATTTATAAAACAAGCTCCGATGTGGAGCATACCTATCATTTAATTGATACAAAAGAAAAACGTGCGGAGTTGATCACCATGCTACTATCAAAACCGTCAATAAGTATGGATACGGAAACAACCGGCCTGGATGCAAATAATTCAGAACTGGTTGGATTGTCATTTTCCATAACTCCCCAGGAAGCGTATTATGTACCTGTTCCGGAAAAGAGAGAAGAGGCAGATGCACTCATCAATGAGTTTAAACCTTTATATGAAAATGAAAAAATAATGAAGATCGGACAAAACATTAAATATGATTTGTCTGTATTGAAATGGTATGGTGTTGAACTAAAAGGAAAATTGTTTGATACCATGCTCGCTCATTTTCTCATCAAACCCGAAATGCGTCATAACATGAACGTGCTGGCAGAAACTTATTTGGGTTATTCGCCTATTTCCATCGAAACATTAATTGGTAAAAAAGGAAAAGGCCAATTGAGCATGCGTGAAGTACCCATGGAGCAAATAAAAGAATATGCAGCAGAGGATGCGGATGTAACACTTCAGCTCAAAGAAAAATTTGAGCCTATGCTGAAAAATACAGCTACGCAACACTTGTTTGAGGAAGTAGAAGTACCGCTTATTCCTGTGCTTGCAGACATGGAAGCAGAAGGGATTACACTTGATAAAGCTGCATTAGCAGAATTATCTATTGCGCTGGAAAAAGATATTCTTGCTGTGGAATCGGAAATTCAACAACTGGCCGGAACACCATTCAATGTGTCCTCTCCAAAACAAGTAGGCGATATTCTTTTTGAAGTATTGAAAATTGTTGAAAAACCAAAGAAGACAAAAACAGGACAATATGCTACCGGTGAAGAGGTTTTAGTGAAACTGATCGGGAAGCATGATATTGT
>DASRRA010000458.1:0-2122 GCA_035696085.1 Bacteroidia bacterium
TGTTTCATTCTTTTTATTTTAGGAAACAAAGTTGGGTTAAATAGAAACAGAAGCACTATAACTTTAGTCATATAGAGTATGGCAACAGGCGTAAAATCTTTTAAGAAGAGGTTAAGTCTCTTAAGAAAAAGTGGGCTGTAAGTGATTGCAATATCGTAGTACCGCAATTGGATTAGTGCTTTCTTCTCAGACTAGCTGAGAAGAAACATTATCATGCTTGTGTTGTTGATGCAATCTCCTTAACTGAATTATTCTTAAACCGGAACATCCACAGCATAAAAAAAGATGATATTTTGTCGTCAGCCAGCAGACAAAAGTTAGCAGTTATTTTATTCCTATCTATCTTTTATTTGAATGTCATTTGTATTATTTACCCAATCTAAGAGTTGTTTTGGTTTTAGCGAATAATCTTCCTTGTCAAAAGGATAATTTTTTATCATAGAAGCGATACATGCCCCCAAATACTGAGCAGGATAAAACCCGTAATCTCCATCACGAAAGGAGTAATTAATATCGATAGCTCGAAACTCTTTAATCAAACAACTTAAAACAGTACTGTCCAATGAAAAAGCTAGATTCTTAGCGATGAAAAAATGCCGGCTAAAGTCACCTGTTTTGTTTAAAAAGTCTCCCCATTTATTAAAATCAGAATTATAATATTCGCAAAGTAAAATACCAGCTCTTTTTTCTTTCATTCGTGCAAGAGAAGCCAACACATCGATATCCTCACGTTGCATTGTCTTGAAATTCGTATCAACAAATTTCCAGAGCAAGGGAATACTTTGCTTTATTTGAGCAACGCTTAGGAATTGTGCGGATAATCCATAATCTGATCCTGGTAAGTCATCAATTAACCTTGCTATATGTTTTTTAGCTGTCTTATTAAAATCTTTTTCAGTTAAAACAAGTAGAGTCGTATTTAAAAAGTGAAAATTTTCTTTATCTAAAAAATGTGCACATAAAATTTCTACCACTTTTTGTTTGTCGGCTTCATTCTTCACCTGGTAAAGAAGCGCATGCATCAATAAGCGTTGACAAAGATTTCTTGAATTAGGGATAGCGGAATTTAAATAAGGAGTTGTTACTTGAATAAGTTGACTAACTGTTGCATGATTTAAATTTTCCGCTTCATTGCCAGATAAATCTAACCCATTTTTAATAGGAATATTTAGCTCTACAAGTCTTTTCATGTCGTTAGTCAGCTGCGTAATAGAAATTTGATTTTTTGTTACGGTATTACTTTGTTGACCTGAGGTAAGAATAGATATACTCCCCAAAAAAACGATGAAAAAAAATGCTGCTCTCATAAATTTCTGCCAACTCGTGTATTGTCAAAACTTAAAGCTACTTTATTTATAAAATTGTTTACCACTTTCCTTTTTTCTGAATTATTCTTATACCTGAACAACAACGGTGTAATTCACTGTTAGCGGCTGGTATCATTGTCTTTCAGGAAATCCTTCCAAGATTGTACATTGACCTTATTTGCCTTTGCATTTTGTAGCTCTTGATGTTTTTCCCATACACGGTCGAGAACTGCTCTCTGAAATATTTGACGAAGGATATGATGTGAAGGATAGTTTACAGGTTTCAGCATCCAATTATACTTAGTCCATAAATCATTAAACATTGAAAATGGTTCCTCTCCTTCCTGAATGATAGGAATGAATGGAATCTGGTAATCAGGAACTATTGCCTGCAATTCAAGAGGAGCAGATTTTGGATTTGTGATGTCAACTATTACAAACAAACATAAGCTTGCCAACGTTTTAATCGTCTCGGTGAAGTCTCTTGATGCAGAGCGTTCGAAATCAAATAATATAGGAACGAAATTGTTGTTACGTAGTTCATCTGCTATTGCATCCAGAACTACTTTACGTTCCTCAGTAAATCTGCCTAAAATAAGTACTGCTTTTGAAGTAATGGTGTCTATAACGTAACGAATATTCTCATTGTGCAAAAGTAAATAGATGAACTGTGCTACTCGTAAATCGTCTACTACGATTTGGTTTTCTACCCATTCTTCATTGATTTTTTTTGTATATATTATTTTAAGGTCCTTTTGAATCGCTCCATCCATTTTCAAATCCCAAGCAGACATTCCGTAAATTTTGCATTCTTT
>DASRRA010000459.1:0-2842 GCA_035696085.1 Bacteroidia bacterium
GAACGCTCCATAAAGCTATCCATCATTGAACAATACCACGAACAACGAAATTTTCCTGCCGCCCAAAGTACTACACGATTGAGCGTACACCTTCGCTTCGGAACAGTAAGTATTCGAAAACTTGTACAAGTCGCGTTCAAGAAAAATGAAACCTGGCTTAACGAATTAATCTGGCGTGACTTTTATCATATGATCGTATGGCATTTCCCTACGGTTGAATGCGCTTTCAAGCCTCCCTATGACCGGGTGATTTGGCGCAATAACCCTGAAGAATTTAATGCCTGGTGCGAAGGAAAAACGGGTTATCCAATTGTAGATGCCGGCATGCGTGAGTTGAATGAAACAGGGTTTATGCACAACCGGGTTCGAATGATCGTGGCTAGCTTCTTGACAAAACATCTCCTTATTGACTGGCGGTGGGGCGAAGCATACTTTGCTAAAAAACTTTTGGATTTTGATTTAGCCGCAAACAATGGCGGCTGGCAGTGGGCCGCTGGTTCAGGATGTGATGCCGCCCCCTACTTTCGAGTGTTTAATCCGCATTTACAAACAGAAAAATTTGATCCTGAATTCGTGTACGTCAAACTATGGGTTCCGGAATTTAATACACCAAACTATCCAAAACCGATTGTGGATCATGCAAGGGCGCGAGAACGCGCTTTAGAAGTGTATAAAGTTGCTTTGGCCGGATGATTTTTAAACATTATCAAGTAGTAGGTGTTAAATAGATGATGAAAACATACTCCCTGAAAACAAAGCAGTTTCTTCCCACTGGCCTCCAATACGCATGGGATTTCTTTTCTTCACCAAAAAATCTTGCTGTGATTACTCCAACGCGCTTAAACTTCGAGATTTTATCAGGTGCAGAAGAAGATAAAATATTTCAGGGGCAAGTCATTCAATACAAAATAACTGTTCTTCCTATGATCCGGATGTTTTGGGAAACAGAAATTACGGAAGTAAAAAATCTCCTTTCTTTCACTGATACCCAGCGCAAAGGACCTTATGCTCATTGGGTACATAAACATAGTTTTACTGAAGTTGATGGAGGTGTTGAAATGACTGATGAGATTGAATATGCAATACCGTTTGGTATTCTGGGCAGGTTCGCGAATCACCTCTTTGTTGAGGATGAGGTAAAAAGCATTTTTGACTATAGGTTTAAGGTATTAGAAAAACATTTTAACAAAGGGCAATGAATTTTGTATTGATTACTGGCTGCTCGTTGATTGTAATTGGAACATTTTTATTCTGGGAGTTTGTTGCGTGGTTCACCCATAAATACGTAATGCATGGTTTCCTTTGGATTTGGCATAAATCACATCATACCGTTCACGATCATACACTTGAGAAAAATGATTGGTTTGCAGTTGCCTTCAGCCTTCCATCCATTGGGTTGTTCTATTATTTTAGTTTGGTCCGTTACAATCCTTTTGGGCTTGCGGTTGGGCTTGGAATACTTTGTTATGGCATATTCTATATTGCATTCCACGATGTAATTGTTCACCAACGAATTAAATGGAGGCCTGAAAAAAGGAGTAAGTACTTACAGCGAATGATTCATGCACATTATGTACATCATAGTAAACACACAAAAGAAGGGTGTGAAGCCTTTGGCTTTTTGATTGCGCCTAAGAAATATGAGCCCGAAAATTTCACATTGAAGCGAGAACGTCAGGAAACCCAATAATGCTGAATTCTAAATACCTCTATTTAACACTTGATCTTTTATCATTTGCCTTTCCATTTCTATTTAGCTTTTATTCAAAGGCTAACTTTTCAAAAAAATGGAAATACGTGTGGGTTGCTATCCTGCTTCCTGCGGTTCTTTTTATAGCCTGGGATGAATACTTTACGCAACTAGGCGTTTGGGGATTTAATGAAAAATATCTTTCAGGGATCTATATTGGAAGTTTACCGCTGGAGGAAGTTCTGTTCTTCATCTGCATTCCGTATGCTTGTGTTTTTACGTACGAAGCACTTAACTATTTATTCAAAAAAGATTACCTCGCTCCTTACCAAAAAATTATTTCTGTAATACTAACTGTTAGTACGCTGTTATTAGGCTTTATTAATATCAACAAATGGTATACGTGCACCACTTTTTTTGGTCTGTCCGTCTACTTGTTAATACTTCAGTATATATTGAAGTCAACTTTTTTAAGCAGATTTTACTTTGCTTATTTATTTATTTTAATTCCATTCTTCGTTGTGAACGGAATCTTAACCGGAACGTTGATCGATGACCCGGTGGTATGGTATAATAATACTGAGAATTTGGCGGTCCGAATCGGAACAATTCCCGTAGAGGATATATTCTACGGGATGCTATTAATACTGATGAACGTATCTATTTTTGAATGGCACCAAAAGGGAAATAATTAACCTACAGCCAATTTCTCTTTCTCCGATGGCTTCTTCCCCTTCGCTGCCTTTGCAGCAATTTTATCTTTTATTTTAGCTTCTTTTCTACTCTTTTTTTCCTCTTTACGTGCGGTGGCTGCAACAGCTGTTGCTATTTTCTTTGAGGACTTCTTAATCAACTTCTTCACTTTCTTGGACTCTTTACCTACAGCCTTCACAGTCTGCTCCATTGAATCCGTCAATTTCACTGTTAGATCTTTCTTCAACTCTTTGTTTTTGCTCATAAAACTATTTTTAAGGAATTGAAATTACCGAAAGGATCCCGGAAGATTCGCCTCTTAACAATTATTTAATATTGGAAAACAAAAAGCGCTCACTATGAGCGCTTTATATAAATTTCAAAAAGTAATTACTTAATACTATTCGTACCGTAACGAATCAGACGGGTTTGACCTCGCAGCCTTTATAAAGTGAAAAC
>DASRRA010000460.1:0-9709 GCA_035696085.1 Bacteroidia bacterium
ATCGCTTTAACGATTAATTCTGCTCTGTTGATTCCTATTAATTCTTTCCTTCCCCATTGCGTTAAATAAGGTATTTTTATACGTGTTTTTACTCCGGCTAAACCTTGTGCATAGCACACATCATTAGTAAGCGGAGGAGAAGATTGAACCATTTGCTTTTGGAAATCAGCATTTCCTTTGGTAAAGTCGTGATCATATTTCATATAACGGGTAACAGCGGCAAATGTAAAACTGTAGGATGCGGTTGTATCCTTATGATTGATTGTATCTTTTTCATATTTGTAAAAAATATCAAGCGTGGATGCGCTTATGTCCAGTAATAATAAATTTCCTTCCTCAGGAGCCAAACCAGTCGTATTCTCTGTTGTGATTTTAAAACCCTTCATAAATTGGTAGAAATTAGCATTGGTAGCTAATTCTGTTGCGCCTTGTTTATCCAGAATTTTTTGTCCAAAATCCTTTAGAAGTGGCACATGCAGTCGAGGTGCTCTTTTTATTTTGCTCGTATCTGTATAAACAGAATCTGTTGGTCTTGGCGTAAAGGTGAAATTTGCAAGGTCAGCCGGATTATAGTTTAATTTATGATCCGAATAATAGGTAGTTAAAATATCACCCATATCTTCTGTCAATTCATAGACACTCATCACTTGTTGTTTTCTGACTTTTTTGCCATAAGAATTCTTATACATAAGTGTCAGTCGCACAGAATCACATTTTGGGTTTTTTCCAAATACAGGAGCACCAGCAATCATACGCAGCTGTGTATAAATGCCAGCGTTTGTCTCACCCATAACCGGGTCATATAGTTTTCCTATTACTGCTACCAGCTGCCCGCTGGTTTTCAACGAATCTTCTTTAACTGTGCGGGTAAGTAATGTAAGTGTATCCTGAAAGTCGCCGTTGATCATATCATTGGGTGGCTGTACTTCTAAACCAAGTATACTCGATTTATTACAGGATGAAAATGTAAAAAGGCTGATTACCGATAGGGTGAAAAAAAATTTTGCGGGCGATAAGGCCCACAAAATTTTAGAAATACTTGTATTATTCATAAATAAAAATTAGTCGATCATTTCAGCAACCTCTTCCAATACTGCATCATAGAAATCAGAGTAAGCATCAATGTACTCATCTTCATTTTTATATTCTAAAACAGGCTTGCCTGCTTTTTTCAGATATTTTTCTATTTCCGGATTAATTTTCGGACTTCCTTTAATTACTCCATCCGATAAATCAATTGCAAGTTTGCTAACGTTCACAAAGGTAGGATTTTTATACAATTCTACATCAGATTTATCAATTCCTTCGTGAATTACTTTTTTAGCAAAATCTTTATGCAATGGATTTTGAAATTCATCATCGTATACCGAGTACACAATTTTGGTGTCCGCAAATAATGGGTTGTCTTTAAATGATTTTTTTAAATATAATGCCGTTAAACTGGTCATCCAGCCATGCAAATGAACAATATCAGGTGACCAACCTAATTTTTTTACAGTTTCAATAACACCACGACAAAAGAAAATTGCACGCTCATCATTGTCCGCAAAGTGAACGCCTTTTTTGTCGGTCAAAATGTGTTTGCGTTCAAAATATTCCTGGTTATCAATAAAGTAAACCTGCATACGTGCAGACTGTATTGATGCTACTTTAATAATCAATGGATGGTCATTGTTATCGATGATTAAGTTCATACCTGATAAACGAATAACTTCATGCAATTGATTTCTTCTTTCATTAATAACACCGAACTTGGGCATAAATGTTCTAATCTCTTTCCCCCGCTCTTGTATTCCTTGTGGTAACTTTCTTCCAATGATACTCATTGGTGTTTCATCTAGGTATGGTGTAACTTCTTGTGATACAAAAAGAACTCTTGCTTTCTTTTTCATGGAGGTAAATTAATTAGGGTTAAAAAAGATTATACAAAAGTAAGCAAAAAAATCCGATATTTCAAAGTGTTAATGTTATATTTGACTTATTTAGTCGGAAAAAATGACTTATTTATGCTTATTTTAGTAGTTTTGAACAGATTTATTTTTTTATGATTTTTTTTTATTTAAAACAGCCATTTCAGGAATATTTGGCAAAAAGTAGAAAAGAAGGTCAAATAATTGGTTTTGTGCCCACTATGGGTGCTTTGCACCAAGGCCATATATCGCTTATCAATGCTGCAAAAGAAAGCTGCGACCTGGTTGTGTGTAGCATTTTTGTGAACCCCACCCAATTCAATAACCTGCAGGATTTAGAGAAATACCCCCGCACCCTGGATACAGACTCTCTTATGCTGGAAAGGGTCGGTTGCGACATATTATTTGCCCCTGAAACATCTGAAATATATACTGCTACGGAATTGCAAATGAAGGCACTAAATCGGGAAGACAAGAGCTGGATGGGGGGTAAAACGGTGGATTTTGGTAGACTGGACAAGGTTATGGAGGGAGCTCAACGTCCGGGGCATTTCAATGGTGTGGCACAGGTGGTTAGCAAATTGTTTCAGATCGTACAACCCGATAAAGCATTTTTTGGACAAAAGGATTTTCAGCAATTGGCTGTTATTAAAAGTATGGTTCAACAAATGGAAATAAATGTGGAAATAATTCCATGTCCGATTTTAAGAGAACAGGATGGATTGGCGATGAGCTCCCGTAACGTTCGTCTTACTCCGGAACAACGAAAAATAGTTCCTTCCATTTCTAAGATTCTATTCACTATAAAGGAGTTGCAAACAACTCATTCTCCGGCTCAACTGAAAACTATTGTTTCTGATTTTTTTGCCCGGCAAGCAGAAATGAAACTGGCTTATTTTGAAATTGTTGATGCTAACACCTTAGGCTCCGTTAGCGATTTTAAACAACACACCGGTGTAGTTGCCTGCATTGCTGTGGAAATCGGAAGTTTACGATTAATTGATAATGTGGTGCTGAAGTAAATGTTTAATATCTCTTTTCTCATAAGACCATTCACAATAAAGCACTGACCCCGATTAGGAGTTACAACGTAATAGCTAAAATCAGTGATTAAGCAATTACCTACCCGGGTAGGGGTCGCATCTTTGTAAATAAAAAGACAAAAAGAAGAAGAATAAATCAGTAGTTTTGCACCGTTATGCAAATAGAAGTTTTGAAATCGAAAATTCATCGGGTAACTGTTACACAGGCAGATCTTGATTACATTGGGAGTGTTACCATCGATGAGGATTTAATGGATGCTGCCAATTTAATTGAAAACGAAAAAGTGGATATTTTTAATTACAACAATGGTGAACGTTTTACGACCTATGTGATTAAAGGTGAACGCGGATCGAAAGTAATTTGCCTCAATGGACCTGCATCACTTAAAGTAAATGTTGGACATGAAGTGATTATTGTATCCTACGCATTGATGGATTTTGAACAGGCTAAAAAATTTAAACCCACTGTTATTTTCCCTGATACAAAAACCAATACACTCAGATAATTGAAAAAGCAAACAAACAATATCCTCAAGATTATTCTCTTTTTAGGATTGGGTGGACTGTTTGTTTGGTTGAGTATTCGTAATATTTCGCAGCAACAGCGGCATGATATAATAACTGCTATAAAGCAAGCAGATCATCGTTTTGTTTTCCTTTCGTTCCTGATCGGTATACCAAGTCATTATTTCAGAGCAGTTCGATGGAAAATTCTACTTGCTCCCCTGAATCATTATCCTAAAACGAGCAATACCTTTTTTGCAGTAATGGTAGGCTATTGGGCTAATTTAGCCGTGCCTCGTTTAGGAGAAGTTTCGCGTTGTGCGATGCTCAACCGGCACGAAAAAATTCCATTTACAGAAGGTTTCGGATCTGTAATCGCGGAGCGTGCATTTGATTTGCTTTGTTTAATATTGATTTTTTTTCTTGCGCTCTTCATGGAGTTTGATAAAATTTATGGGATAGCTGATCATTTAATACTTACTCCTTTTGCGGAGAAATATCACAAGCTCTTGCAACAACAATTATTACTAATCATTGTTGTTGTGCTCCTGGTAATTATTTCTGGAACCTTTTTTTATTTTAGAAAAAAATTAAAAGACATTTTTTCGACTAAGGTGAGAGCTTTTGTCACCGGCTTGTGGGAGGGATTGATAGGAATCAAGAATGTAAAGCAACCGGTTTGGTTTATTGGTACTACTGTGCTCATTTGGCTCATGTATATTTTACAAGCCTATGTTTGTTTTTTTGCATTTCCTGGAACAGCTACGCTCCCCTTCATGGCAGCAATGGTCATTATGGTGTTTGGTAGTTTGGGCGTAATTGTGTCACCGGGTGGAATAGGAGCTTATCAAGCGATTCTTATTCCCATTCTTATTTCGGCCTATGCTGTTGCAGAACCTCAGGCAAACGCTTTTGCATGGGTTGTATGGGCAGCTCAGATAGCTTTAATGCTTGTGCTTGGACCCATTTCATTTGCATTGCTATCTTTATTGAATAAAAAAAATAAAGCAACCGAATAGATAACCACTTAACCACCATCCGAATGAAAGCAGAGGCAAAGAAATTAAGCGCACTGGATATTGTTCAGGCAAAAATTTTTACAACAACTCAACTCATAAAAACAGTGACAGTTCAACGCTTTAAAAGCGACAAAATCGTTTTTACAAATGGTTGTTTTGATATCATTCACAGAGGACATATTCATTACCTTGCAAAAGCGGCAGATCTTGGTAATTATTTAGTAGTGGGTGTAAACAGTGATGCATCTGTAAAACGCCTGGGTAAATCTACTTCAAGGCCCCTGCAAGATGAACAAACAAGAGCATTGGTAATGGCATCTTTACACTTTGTAAGTGCAGTTGTTATATTTGATGAAGATACACCTTTGGAATTAATTAAATTACTTAAACCGGAAGTACTTGTAAAAGGTGCCGACTACGATGCATTAGAAAAAGATGTGAAAAGTAAAAAATACATTGTAGGTTCTGATGTGGTAAAATCGTACGGAGGAAAGGTGGAAACGATCGACTATTTGGAGAATTTTTCAACGACTTCCATTGAAGAAAAAATTTCTGCCAATGCTAAAGCTACATCGGACAAATAAAAATAATACATGGCAAAAACAAAAACATCTTATTTCTGCCAAAACTGTGGGGCACAATCTGCACGATGGATCGGCAAATGCCCTGCCTGTAATGAATGGAACACCTATGTAGAAGAAGTGGTATCAAAAGGAGAAGATGCACGAACACCTGGTATTGCCAGCACTTCTACACAACGCGCAGCAAAACCATTACTTGTAACGGAGATCAGTTTATCACAACAAAACCGGTTGACGGTTTATGATAAAGAATTAGCACGCGTACTGGGTGGAGGACTTGTTCCCGGCTCGCTTATTTTATTTGGAGGAGAACCCGGCATCGGAAAATCAACATTGATGCTGCAGGTAGCACTCAATATGAAAAACTTAAAGGTGCTTTATATCTCCGGAGAAGAAAGTGAACAACAAATTCGTATGCGTGCCGAACGCATTGGTATCAACAATCCCAGCTGCTACATTCTGACAGAAACATCCACTCAAAATATTTTTAAGCAGATTGAAATACTGGAACCCAACCTCCTCATTGTGGATTCTATTCAAACACTTCATTCGGCGCATATTGAATCATCACCCGGAAGCGTTTCTCAAATCAGGGAGTGTACCGCGGAATTGCTGCGTTACGCAAAAGAAAGCGGAACAGCCGTATTCCTCATCGGGCATATCACCAAAGATGGCAGCTTAGCCGGACCAAAAGTACTGGAGCATATGGTGGATACCGTGCTTCAATTTGAGGGCGATAGAAACCATGTGTACCGTTTGTTACGCACTGCCAAAAATCGTTTTGGATCTACTAATGAATTGGGAATTTATGAAATGCAGGGAAGTGGCTTACGCGAAGTAAGCAATCCTTCCGAAATATTAATTACTGCAAGAGAAGAATTGGTAAGTGGTGTGGCCATCTCTGCGACAATGGAGGGCATGAGACCCATGCTGATTGAAACACAAGCGCTCGTGAGCAGTGCTGCATATGGAACACCACAGCGCTCTTCCACCGGATTTGATTTGCGTCGTTTGTCCATGTTATTAGCTGTGCTTGAAAAACGTTGCGGTTTTCGCCTGGGAATAAAAGATGTATTTTTAAATATTGCAGGTGGTATTAAAGTAGAAGATCCGGGTATTGACTTAGCATTGGTTTGTGCAGTACTGTCGAGCAATGAAGATATGCCCATCTCTCCAAAAGTTTGTTTTGCAGGCGAAGTTGGATTAAGCGGGGAAATTCGACCGGTGAACCGCATTGATCAACGTATTTCAGAAGCAGAGAAATTGGGCTTTGATCATATTTTTATTTCCAAGTACAATAAAAAGGGATTAGATTTAAAAAGCTATCACATTAAAATTACTATGGTCGGTAAGATTGAAGAAGTATTTAGTTTATTGTTTGGGTAGAAACGCAAAAGGTTTTTAAAACCTTTGACGTTTTAAACCACATTGGATAAACGATCAAATGTCAACCGTTTTAAAACCTTTGGCATTTAAACCAAACTAACATGACCCTAAAATCTCCACTTTATTTTTTGGATAAAAGCACAATCAAGCATTTGCGCCTGCCTTTTTCTTTTCACCTTATGCCTGTGTTTTTATTTGCGTTGAGCCAGGCAAAAGCAATCAATTGGCCCGACGCCATTCTTGCATTTATTGTATTGCACCTGTTTGTTTACCCAGCCAGTAATGGATACAACAGTTACCAGGATAAAGATGAAACAAGTATTGGGGGATTAAAATACCCACCACGTGTCACGAAGAACTTATTTTATGTGACGCTGCTGTTTGATTTGGTGGGTTTTACTTTATCCTTTTTTATTTCCATTTCTTTTGCTTGCAGTGTGCTTATCTATGTGCTGATTTCCCGTGCATACAGCTATCGCAAGTTGCGCCTGAAAAAATATGCAGTGATCGGTTTTCTAACAGTGTTTTTGTTTCAAGGTGCATTCACTTATTTCATGACCTCAGTAGGAGTGAGTAACGAAACAATTCAACAGTTGTTTGCGCCGGATCATTTGATTTGTATGGCTGTTTCCAGTTTGTTTATTGGAAGTGTTTACCCATTAACACAGATATATCAGCATGAATCCGACAAAAAGGATGGGGTAATTACGCTTAGTTATAAATTAGGGTATATCGGAACATTTGTGTTCTCTGCCTTGTTGTTTACACTGGCTACAGGATTACTATTTTATTATTTTGATAGTAAAAAGCAACTCATTGCTTTGTTCTTATTCTTCATCATCATGTTTCCTGTTATGTTACGGTTGTTGATTTGGTTTAGAACGGTGAAGCAAAATACCACTGCAGCTAGTTTTGAAAATACAATGAGGATGAATTTGCTCGCTTCCTCCTGCATGAATTTTTATTTTGTGATTTTAATTTGTAATAATTTTTGGGCATGGTTTTAGGCCTTCGCTGAAGCTACGGCCTACTGTGTGGACCGAGGCCTTGGCACAGGTTTATGAAGTGAAGATTGTTAAATTCAGAATCACAGTTTTATTTCCTAAGTTTAAACTGTACATTAGCCTGTCCTAAATTAAGAAGATCTAAAAGCAAACGATGAGCAGACTAATTTCAATAGGAACCGCTGTTCCCCAGCACCGAACGACGCAGGATACAATATTGGAATTTATGCATGCCGCTTACCATAACGACGTCGCATCCCGTAAATTGAATGTGCTGTTTACAAATAGCGGTATTGAAAAGCGTTACTCCGCACTCCCTGATTTTGACAAAAACAGAAATGAACACATTTTTTTCAATGGTGTTCCAAGTACAGCTACCATTGAGCGCAAAATGGATGTCTTCAAAGAGGAGGCGGTTCCGTTAGCCATGGATGCTATTCACAATGCATTTGAAAAAATAAATACCACGATTGCTGATTTCAACATTACACACCTGATTACCGTTTCTTGCACAGGGTTGTTTTCACCTGGATTAGATGCTGTATTAATGAAAGAACTGCAGTTACCTTCAGCTATTTTTCATACCTCTGTCAATTTTATTGGATGCAATGCTGCTTTTCATGCCTTGAAAATTGCGGATCTTATTCTGAAAGCAGATCAAAACGCGCATGTACTTGTTGTATGTGTGGAGTTATGTACACTTCATTTTCAACCCAAGAATAATCACGATAATTTATTATCTAACACCATTTTTGGTGATGGTGCTGCAGCGGTTATTCTGACTTCAGAAAAACAAGCACAGGTGAATCAATACAAAGGATTATCTATTAAAGGTTTTTATTCTTTATTATTGAATGAAGGAAAAGAATTGATGGGGTGGAACATTACTGCGCTTAATTTTGAAATGGTATTAAATGCCGCTATTCCCGGATTTATTGGAGATAAATTACAAACCATACTTCAACAAGCATGTAAGCATTATTCAATTTCGGAAAAATCTATCTCCAAATGGGCTATCCATCCGGGAGGGAAGCGCATTCTGGATACAGTTAAGAGTGAGCTAAAACTAAAGGAAGAACAGATACAAGCTTCTTATGATGTTCTAAAAGAATTCGGCAACATGTCATCACCCACCATTTTATTTGTATTGAACGAATTGCTGCAAGCAAGTGCTGAGAAAACAGAACAGATTTTTGCAATGGGATTCGGCCCAGGCTTAAGTATAGAAACAGCAATGTTTGCTCATGCCGACTAAATTCTCTCAACGATCCTATGAAAAGGAGTTACTCGATGCACCTTCTATCCCAAAGGAATTACTCATAAAAAATTTACGTGAACTGGAATTGGTGAATACCACACTCGGTGGCCATGCGATTACATTAGCAGGTGTTAAACAATTACTAAGTGACAAAACAAAGGTATATACACTGGTTGATATTGGCTGCGGTGGAGGTGATGCATTGATTCATATCGCCAGGTGGGCAAGAAAGGAAAATTATAAAATTCAACTAATAGGAGTGGATATTAATGCTGATGCTATTGATTACATGAATATACAATGCCAGGCATATCCTGAGATTACAGGCGTAGTGAGTAGCTATGAAGATTTTTTAAAGACAAATACGAAAGTGGACATTGTGCACTGTTCCTTATTTTGTCATCACCTTACGGATGCGGAGTTGTTAACGCTACTGACGCATGTACAACAATTAAACTGTGGTCTCATCATTAATGATTTGCACCGACACTGGTTTGCTTATTACAGTATTAAATTTTTAACACGTGTGTTGAATGGTTCCTCTTTGGTAAAGAATGATGCCCCGTTATCTGTGCTGAGAGGATTTAAAAAATCGGAGTTAAGAAAAATCGTACATGACGCACAATTGCCTGCAGCGATAAAATGGCGCTGGGCCTTCAGGTACCTCGTTTTAAAAAAGTAAGATAAAAGAACGATGGCACAACATCATTATCAGGTAGCGATTATTGGAGGAGGCTTAGGTGGCTTGACACTGGCCATCCAGCTCGCTGACAAAGGCTATTCCTGCATCGTGTTTGAGAAAAATCGATATCCCTTTCATCGCGTTTGCGGAGAATACATATCCATGGAATCGTGGGCCTTCCTGGAAAAAATAGGAATGAATTTATCTGGGCAGCAATTGCCGAAAATAAATCAACTACACGTGTCATCTCCTTCCGGTAATTTATTGAAATGCGAATTGGACCTGGGAGGTTTTGGTATTAGTCGTTATTCATTGGACAATC
>DASRRA010000461.1:0-3349 GCA_035696085.1 Bacteroidia bacterium
CGAAGATCAAACGACAACTTCCCGATACCTCATTTAATTTTCAATTTGTTGTTGATGCGTTTACGACCAAAGACACGACAATAAGTTCAGATACTTCGTCATATTTTATTTCAATTCCCTCAGTTGAATTAAATAAGATCAGCGTCATTTATAAAGACACTATAAGCGGCGCTAACGCAGAAGCATGGCTCGATCATCTTGATACAAGAATTGATAAAATGGATTACGAACATTTTTATTTTGATGTACCTAAAACCAATATCAAGGGATTAACTGCAAAAATTTACCAGGTAAAACCATTGTTGGAATTAGAACCTGCAGCAAAAGATATGGTGGAGGCACAACAGTCTTCTGCATTGAAATTATTATTTAAAGAATTGAACCTGGAGAATATTAAACTGGATTACCGGAATGATGTATCTGCAACTTATTCTATAATTGATCTTGGATCAGCGCAGGTAAAACCAAATAATATCGATCTGAATAACCGTATTATTGATCTTCAAAACATTTCTCTGAAAAATACCACGGGTGCGATAAGGTTTGGTAGAAAAGAAGAAGCAAGAGTTGTTGTGAAAGAAGTGAAACAGGAAGCAAAGAGTCAGGTGGAAGCGGGTTGGAGAATATTTGCATCAACTGTAAACCTGGAGAACAATAGTTTGCAATTTGATAATGATAATAACCCCCGAATAAAACATGGGATAGATTATGGTCATTTCAAAGGCGATTCTATAACATTAGAAGCAAATGATATTTTATTATCTGCCGATTCAGTCTCAGGAAAAATAAAAAAAGGATCTTTCAAAGAACAGAGTGGTTTTGTACTAAAGGAATTGCAGGGAGAATTTCTATTTGCCAATACACAAACTTTTGTGAAAGACCTTGTTCTTAAAACACCGGGAACAGAATTGAAACGATATGCATCATTAACATACAAATCGTTCAAAGAGCTTACTTTGAACTTTCCTCATGTACAAATAGATGCTGATATATCGAATAGCCGTGTACAGGTAAAAGATATACTCGCTTTTGCTCCCCAATTACGTTCGCAGCCGGCATTTGCAAACCCGAACGCTGTATGGTATATCAACCTGCAGGGAAATGGAACTGTCCAAACGATGCATATCGCAAATCTGCAATTCCGTGGATTGAAAAACACACAGATCGATGCAAGCGGTTCATTGACTTCAAATAGTGATCACAATAAAGCTGGTGGCACATTAACGATAAGAAGACTTTATACAAATCAAACTGATATCGCTTTGTTCACCGGTCAGCGTTTATCTAATGAACAGATCAATTTGCCAGAGGAATTTGATGCGCATGGAACAGTTGCCGGTTCTATCAATGATCTTTCAACGAATTTAACGATCAATTCTTCCATTGGTACAGCGTTCGTGAATGGTCGTTTTACTGATCTCAGCAACCCTAATACAGTAACTTATAATGCATTGATAAAAACAAATTCATTGGATCTTGGATACATTTTAAGAAATGATCAGTTTAAAAATATCAGTGGAAATATTAAAGTTTCAGGAAAAGGGGTTACTCCAGGTAAGCTCAATACGAATTTCAAAGGAGACGTTTATTCGATTTCATTTAATGATTATGTGTACAGGAATATTAAGGTTGATGGAACTATCAATGGTTATTCACTTAATGTAATAACAGATATAAATGATCCGAACCTTGATCTGGACGGAATGCTTACTGGAAATATATCCGATAATCCTTCTTTTCATTTTACAGGAATGGTAGATAGTATTAAAACATTTCCATTGAATCTTACTCCACAACCTGCAATAGTAAGAGGAAAAATAGATGCCGACGTTCCCGTGATCAATGAAAATTATTTAGAAGCAAATGTTTTAATGACTAATGCTTTATTAGTATCAGCCGATCAGCGACTGCCATTAGATACAATTGAATTTGTTTCGGGTAGAAATGATACTGCTCAGTTTATGACTTTAAGAAGCGATGTTGCCAATGCAAGATTAAATGGTCAATACCGTTACGCAGATCTTGGTAAGATTTTTCAAAAAAGTATTGAACCATATTTCCAGGTTGCGCCTGCAAATACACTTACTGATGTGCAGCCTTACAATTTTTCTTTTACTGCTGATATTGCGAAAGCTCCCGCATTAATTGCTTTTGTACCTGGATTAAAGTCGTATGAACCAATTCATATTAATGGGAGCGCATCAAATGAATTTGGAATAAATGCAACCGCGAGCACACCCTTTATTTCTTATAATGGCAGTGAGATAAGTGGTGTTAATCTTAAAATCAATACTACGGAGAAAGGATTACAGTTTATCGGGGAGGTACAACATATTACAGGAATTGGCCATAATCTTTATCATACACAATTCAATGCGGTAGCATTAAGTAATAAAATTGATTTCAATTTAAACATAGATGATAAAAGCGGAAAGGATAAATATTATTTGAGTGGAATACTGACTCAGCCGTCACAAGGCAATTACACGATAAATCTTCGTTCTGATAGTTTAATGATGAACTATGACAAGTGGACTGTTTCTGCCAATAATTCAATTACAATAACAAAGGATAATATAATTGCTAATAATTTTTCATTACAAAAAAATGATCAGCGATTGTCTCTTCAAACTGAGGGGCAATTATTAAATGTTGGGTTTACAAATTTTCAATTGTCAACTATCACGGCCTTCTTAAAATCAGATTCGTTGCTTGTTAATGGTTCCATGAATGGAACAATGGCATTTAAAAACATTTTGAGGCAACCCGTTTTCACCAGCGATCTTACCATTAATGATCTGAGCATGAAAGGAGATACACTTGGAAATGCTATTGTAAAAGTTGATAATATGTCCGGCGATCGTTACAATACGAACGCAACAATAACCGGAAGAGGAAACGATATTGCATTAACAGGTTCATTCGCTCCAAAAGGCGAGAACGATATTGCATTAGACCTGGATCTTGCTGTAAAACAAATGCAGCTTGCCACTATGGAAGGAGCTTTTGGAGGCATGATAAAAAATGCTTCCGGCAGTGTGAATGGAAATATCAGCATCAAAGGATCGGTGAATGAACCAAGGATCGATGGCCCGATCAATTTTGATAAAGCAAGTTTTGCAACAACGGTATTAGGAAGTCAATATAAAATAGATGGTGAAAAGATCATCGTAACACAAAACGGATTTCATTTTGAAGATTTTATAATAAAGGATACAGCTAATAATGAACTTAGATTGAATGGCACAGTGCAAACTCCCAATTTCACCAATTATAATTTCGATCTCGATGTTAATGCCAGCAACTTCCAGGTTCTTAATACTACAAAAAAAGATAACAAAATTTATTA
>DASRRA010000462.1:0-1559 GCA_035696085.1 Bacteroidia bacterium
AAATAAATGTGGGTAAAGTAAATGTGGACGTTAATCCAAGCGTAAGCATGAACTATGGCATCACTTCTATTCCCGCAATCCTGTTTTTCAAAAACGGACAGGTAGTTGATAAATTAGTAGGTGCACAACCAAAAGGAAACTTTGTAAAAAAGATCGAATCACATATTTAACTAAAAAATACAAATAGCAAATCCCAAATTCCGTTCGGAGTTTGGGATTTTTATTTCTTTATTTGAATATCTAATGTTTTATTTCAACGACTTCACTACGGTTGTGTTTGTACTTAAATAACAATAAAAAGGTGACCGCAATAACTAATGCATAGCCGGCGAAGCTGAACCATATGTTCTGCCAGTTTTTGTTACCTGCCGCATCCGTGAAATGATCAACGACAGCACCCGCAAACATTCCTCCTAAAATTGCACCAAGGCCATTTGTCATTAACATGAACAAACCTTGTGCACTCGCCCGGATACCTGGCTTTGCTTCACGATCTACAAATAAAGAACCCGAAATATTAAAAAAGTCAAATGCCATTCCATACACGATCATTGATAAAACCAGAAGCCATAATCCTGAGCCTGGATTTCCAATACCAAACAAGCCAAAACGTAATACCCATGCAAGCATGCTTATCAGCATTACTTGTTTTATTCCAAAGCGGCGTAAGAAGAATGGTATTGCCAGAATGAAAAGTGTTTCTGAAATCTGAGAAAGCGAAATAAGGATATTGCTATGCTTCACGGCAAAGCTGTCAGCGTATTCGGGTATTTTTGAAAAATCGCCCAGGAATGGATTGCCAAACATATTGGTTATTTGCAAAGCTGCCCCCAATAACATTGCAAACAAGAAGAACTTTGCCATCATTGAGGTCTTAAACAATTGGAAAGCGTCCAGCCCCAAACGTGTAGCAAATGATTTTTTTTCTATTGACCTGTTAACTTCGATCCGTGGCATTGTAAAACAATACAACCCTGTTAAAACGCCGGCTACCGCCGCAAAATAAAATTGATAATTGTTTTGAGTCCATCCCATTAAATCCACAGCCCACTCTGCTACAATAAATCCGACAGTGCCCCACACACGAATGGGAGCAAATGTTTTTTGCACGTCAAAATTATTTTTACTTAATAATGCGTAGGAGACCGTATTGCTTAGCCCGATGGTGGGCATATAAAAACAACTGACAAAAAGAATAGCCCAATACATATCGCCGGCAGTGGTAACCGTACTGGCATAATACAAACCCGCACCAGCAATTATATGGCAGATACCCAATACAATTTCTGCCCGAATATATTTATCGGCGAGGATTCCCATAAGAGCAGGCATGATCAGCGAAGCCCATCCCATGGTGCCATACGTGTTTCCAACTTTGGAGCCCAAATATGGATCTACAGGATCATTGAAATTTGCAAACATGTAACCGCCAAGTGAAATGAGCCAAATGCCCCAAACGAAAAATTGGAAAAAGCTCATTAACGTTAACCTGGATCTAAGATTCATTCCTTTCTTTTTTAATTAAGAATAATTAAGGGAAGATAACTATTTCAGATTTT
>DASRRA010000463.1:0-3074 GCA_035696085.1 Bacteroidia bacterium
AGTAGTAACTCCTACCAATGGAGATAATAATATTGATAATAATACGCTTCACTTTTGCTATCCGGTAATAAACTCGCATGACCCAAATAATAAAGAAGTGTATCCGGGTGATGTATTGCCTGGGTATCACGATTGGTTTACCTATACCATTCACTTTCAAAACACTGGGGATGCTGCGGCACGTAATATTCGTTTAGTAGATATGTTAGATGAAAACCTTGACCTAAGCACTTTTCAGTTAATCAACTACAGCCATAATAACATTGTATCATTTGAGAAAAGTGAGCTCACCTTCCGTTTTCCTAATATTATGCTTGCGGATAGTACAAGTGACCAGGAAGGTTCTAAAGGGTATGTTCAATATCGAATAAAACCCAAAGCCGGTTTGCCCGCCGGAACAGAAATAAGAAACACAGCAAATATTTATTTTGATTATAACCCTGCTGTTGTTACGAATACAACAATTAATAATTTCACAATCAACACGTCTATAAAAGAAAATCAATCGGTTACTAAAATTACTGTTTATCCAAATCCAGGTACTGGTATTTACAACATCAGCTTACCTGAAAATAGCAATCGCTCATTGACAACGATTAAAGTTTACAATGTGATCGGTGAGCTGGTTTACGAAACCCAAACTCAAAATAAAACAGCTCAAATTGATTTGAGTAACCAACCTAAAGGCGTTTATGTTTTCAGAGTGGATGACGGGAGACAACTTTTTAATCAAATTGTCGTGAAGCAATAAACGCGCTACAGCTTTGTCATCATTTTTAGTAAATAGTTGCTTTAAAAAGTAGCCTTTGAGCGTTCGGAGAGACAATAAAATTTTTGGTCTGGATCTATTGAGGGCAGTTGCCATTTCGCTGGTATTCCTCTGGCATTTCAGACGATATGGAACTCCCGAAAGGCTTAGCCCTATTTCCGCATTTGGTTGGACAGGTGTTGATCTCTTTTTTGTACTCAGTGGTTTTCTCATTGGTGGACAATTATTTGAAAAGCTCACAAGAGATCACACCATTTCACTTTCGCAATTTTATATAAAACGTTTTTTCAGAATTCTCCCAGCTTATTTCGTTGTACTATCCATTTATTTTTTAGTTCCTGCTTTCAGCGAACGGGATAACATGTCTGCCGGTTGGAAATTTCTAACATTCACTATGAACTTCGGACTTGATTATCGGCAAGCAGGTTCCTTTTCACATGCATGGTCGTTGTGCATAGAAGAGCAATTTTATTTATTATTGCCACTCATCATGCTGTTGGCACTCAGGCTGCAATTAAAAAGAGCATTCATACTTTGCTTTCTGACAAGTATTTTCATTTTCGGTTTTGCGATCAGAGCGTATTCCTGGCAAACGTATGTTTCTCCTTTGTATGGAGATGGCAGCCAGGAAGCTTCAGTTGGAAACATCTATTCTACCTGGATTTACTACCCCACTTATTGCCGGTTGGATGGACTTTTAGTTGGTATCCTCATTGCGCTAGGCTTTACATTTAAACCGGAAATGAGAGAAAAGCTATGGGCTAGAAGCTGGATTTTTCTATTGCTGGGATTGGCCATTTTAATTGCTACCTATTTTTTATATGAAGAACCCTTTGCTTTCCATACAGCCATACTCAGCTATCCGTTCGTATCAATTGGTTATGGATTTATTTTAATAGCCTGTACAAATCCATCCGGAAAAATTCAAAAACTAAAACTCAGGGTTATTTCTTATCTCGCTACTCTTTCCTATTCATTTTATCTCGTGCATAAGCCGATAAATCACATCACTGTAAGTTTGCTTTCAGCGTATGACGTGAATAGAACTATTTTATTTATCATTTGTTTTATCTGTTCACTGCTTGCAGCTATGCTACTGCATTACGCAGTGGAAAAGCCGTTTCTCAAACTCAGAGAAAAATTTCTTTAAAGAGGCGGTTGCTAAACTTTTATCATGCAACTCAGGACGCCTGCATGAAATTTTCACTTTTTGCCGATAATCCTAAAAAAAAGACCGTAAAAAAAATAACTAATTTTTTCATTTACTCCACTCCAAATCTTGCCTAAAATTGTAACAGATTTATTTTTCGAATTACGCTTAGGCAGTATTCTGCTTAAGTACTTTTTTATTAAGAAAGGAGGTTACAAAAAATTAAATACTGTACATTATAACAAAACTTATTAACATTTAATTATACCCTTATGAAAAAAAAATTAAAACGCATATTTGCATTACTCGCATTTTCCGTGGTTGCTTCAACAACTCTTTTGGCACAGATGACAACTTACACCCTGCCGCCAAGAAAATTTGATGTAAGTTATTTATCAGGTTCAGGTGTAGGTATTCCTGGCGCGGCCAGTACGCAACACATTGTAAGCAACGGTGCGTATGATGCAAGCAACAATTTATTATTTTACATTACTAATAAAACGATATACACTTCGAACAGTACTGCTGTAGCAACATTGCCAAGTTTCTACATTGATGGCAATCCAAATAATCAAGATTGTTCGAATGCATTCACGAATATAGGACCGGAAATATCAATTGTTCCCGTTCCCGGTGCTTGTCAGAAATACTATGTAATTTACTCTGTGGGTAATTGCTCCGCGTCGGCAGCGACTTATCTTGCCGCTCAAATCATGTATGTTACTGTGGATTGTAGCAGTGGAACCCCTTCCATGTCAGGAGCAGTGAGGATTGATCAAACAGGAGGTGGAATCGCTGTAACAAAATTGATCGGTGGAAGCTATCGTTTTCTGTTTACTTTTGGTGCCATACAATATCAAATTAACCGCTATATAATAACCTCAACCGGTATTAGCTTTTCTGCGATCGCACTTTATACAAGTAATTACCCATCCGCATTCGATTCCAATGGTCCTATTAATGAATTGGAAATTTCTCCCAACGGGCAATATCTTGCATGGGGAAATATTGCAACCGGTAAAAAAGTGAAAGTCGTAACATTCAATAGCAACTATGCGATCGTGGGAGCTGTAGGGTACGGCAGCTTTGACAATATAAAAGGAGTAGAATTTGATGCAACCAGCTCTCGTCTTTTCGTTTCCTCCAGTACAGGTA
>DASRRA010000464.1:0-9112 GCA_035696085.1 Bacteroidia bacterium
CATAAGGAATAACCATTAAATCTAACTTAGTTAACATGGGATAAAAATTAAAATATGTTGACAAAATTTATTCTTTGTTGTGGCTAATCTTGAATCCTATCTCCGATATATTAGCTTTTACAGTGTCCTTCTTTTCTAGAAGTTCATTTAAATATTGAAAAATCAATTCGATATTTTTCGAATGATTATCTGTTTTATTAAATTTTTCAATAGCTAATCTTAGTTCCACATTATCGATCAAAACCTGACGAATCCTGGTAAATATTCTTATAATCTGAATATTTACCAGGATTGCTTGGGAACTATTTAAAACGCTTGAAAGCATGGCGATACCTTGTTCGGTAAAACAGAACGGAGAATAGCGTAGTCCCATTTTATCAGAATTGGAGGTGCCAAATTGGCTCCTCCAAATTTCAAACTCTTCTTTAGACATTTCGAACATAAAATCATCAGGAAAACGCTCTATATTTCTGTTTACTTGTCTCTTCAATTGCTTGGTTTCAACTCCATAGAGATCTGCTAAATCTCTATCAAGCATAACTTTTTGATTTCTTATAAAATATATTTTATTCATAACAATTTCGTCAGGTGTGGTAATCCTTGCATTCCTATTACTCATAATTATTAATTTGGTTTGTAAGTACAAACTTAAAAGATAAGGCGGCCAGAATTGGAATAGTTGTTCAAAAAAAAAGACCGTCCTTTCAGACGGTCTCTATAGTTGACATTTGAGCGCTTACGCAGTCACTTTTTTGCTTGCTAATTTTGCTTTTAAATTTTTATCCAACTCAGCTAAAAATTCTTCTGTATATAAGTAATGTTTTCCATGTTCTACTTTGTTTCCATGAATACATACAGCTAAATCTTTAGTCATTTTACCGGATTCAACAGTTTCCACACATACTTGTTCTAATGATTGAGCGAAGTTGATCAGCTCTTTATTGTTATCCAATTTACCACGGAACTCCAACCCACGTGTCCATGCAAAGATTGATGCAATTGGGTTTGTAGAAGTTGGTTTTCCAGCTTGGTGATCACGGTAGTGGCGGGTAACGGTTCCGTGTGCAGCTTCTGATTCCATTGTTTTTCCATCGGGGGTAACCAATACGGAAGTCATTAAACCCAATGAACCAAATCCTTGTGCAACGGTGTCGGATTGAACGTCTCCATCATAATTTTTACAAGCCCATACAAAGTTACCGTTCCATTTTAATGCAGAAGCAACCATATCATCAATTAAGCGGTGTTCGTAAACGATACCAGCCGCTTCAAATTTTGATTTGAATTCTTTTTGGTAGATTTCTTCAAAAATATCTTTGAAACGACCATCGTATTTTTTCAAGATGGTATTTTTTGTAGAAAGGTATAAAGGCCATTTCTTTTGCAATGCCTGGTTGAAGCAAGAGTATGCAAATCCTCTGATGGATTCATCGGTATTGTACATCGTTAATGCAACACCATCTCCTTTAAAGTTGAATACTTCGAATGATTGTGTTTCGCCACCACCTTCTGGTGTGAAGGTAACCGTTAATTTACCTTTTCCTTTGGTAACGAAATCTGTTGCACGGTATTGATCACCAAATGCGTGACGGCCGATGCAAATAGGAGCAGTCCAGTTGGGAACCAAACGTGGCACATTTTTACAAACGATAGGCTCACGGAAAACAGTACCATCCAAAATATTACGGATTGTACCATTTGGTGATTTCCACATTTGTTTTAATTTGAATTCTTTTACACGCTCTTCATCTGGTGTAATGGTAGCACATTTAATACCTACGCTATATTTTTTTATGGCTTCAGCAGCATCAACAGTTACCTGGTCACCAGTTGCATCACGATGCTCAACACCTAAGTCATAATACTTGATATCCAGATCAAGGTATGGAAGAATTAATTTATCTTTAATGAATTTCCAGATGATGCGAGTCATTTCATCGCCATCTAATTCAACTACCGGGTTGGCTACTTTTATTTTGCTCATAATTATAAATAGAATTAGGTGATTAATTAGGGTTACAAATATAGTATTTTGATTGAATTGCCCTTACATAATTTTGTGGAATTTCCCCCTTTTGCCTCCGTTTTTTATGCCGGCTTTATTTGGCCTTCACCCTGCGTTTTAGCGCCTCTTTCTGGGCTATTTCAGCAAAGGAAGTGTTATGGATTTTGCTATCCAACCATTGGGTAATATCAAAATAATTCAACCAGCCTCTGAAATCCGAATAAGACAAAAGTGGGGTTAAATCCCGACGAATTTGTTTTAGCGACTGCTCAATTTTTTTCTTATCCGTGGCATTGAATAAAATTTTAAGTCCGGATAATAGCGTAGCAAGAATCCTTGGATTGAAATGCAGCTTACTGATGGTACGGTATGAAGAACGAAGCAAGTATGGGTAAAAAGATTCATTTTGCAGCTCATAGTGAAGTATAAGTCGGAAAATGGTAACACTTAAGATAAAGTCGGTACGGATGCGATCAAACGTTTCATTAATAATATGGTTCAGCCATTTCAAAGCCAGCTTGTATTCATTATCCAGGAAATAGGTGAGTGCTACGTTGAAACACCAAACCGAGAAAAGCTGTTCGTTCATTAAGTCTTTAAAATCTTCAATTCCTGCTTCAATTTCTGGAAGTAGTAATCTTGCTTTTTTTACATCGGCAATGGTTACATACACCGCCAGCTCATAGCTTGGTGCCGTATTAAAAATAGCGGCTTGTAATAAGCGGGATGATTTTGTTTGTTTCAGGTTTGTTTCAAGCGCTCTTACTTTTTTGCAATGCGACAGGATTTCATCATAATGTCCCAACTGCAGGAGCATTAACATATACGTCATGCAGGCCGCCAAATAACCAAAAGGCATCAATTCAATTTGAAGTGGATTATCATGCATGAGTTGAAGCAACTTTTTGGAAGATGCAGAAGCCTTATCAAAATCTTTTACAAAGTGATAATAGTAACTTTGTCCGCTTAAACGATGTACTTTTTCCTGGAAACAAAGCCTGGATTCGTCCACCGGAGCAATTAAAAATGCTGCATTTTTTTTGAAATCATCTTCCCGGATATGCTTGAATGCTAAATCATCTTTTATATAAGAGTAATACGAGTAAAAGCTGGCATAGCTATAGGTGTTGATGCTGCTAATTTTTTGTAACAGCTCATCTTCCTCTTTTTTGATGTTGTTTCGTAAATCAAAATAATTTTTGAAATCCTCCATTTGCGTCAACAATGCGCGTTCCCAGATCAGTACCTCAAACAAGAGATGAAATTTTTCCAGTTTATAAATTTGCTTTTTCAGCTTGGTAATAATCTTAAAGCACTGTTTGAATAAGCCTTTATAGTAGAGTATTTCTATTGTATCGATGCTGGAAGCAAAGGACGTTTTAAAATTAGCATTGTAGCTGTTCAATGCTTTTAAAATCATGGTATACAGATAATTCTTTGAAACAGCTAACTGATTGCACATCGGATCGCCTTTTAATGAAGAAATCAGCTTTTCCTCATTGTATGTTTTTTGCTTTTCTATAAGATAATATAGCTTCAAATACTTCTTACTTCCTGCCTGAAAAGAGCAAAACAGGATAAAATATCGTTTCTCGTGCCCAGTGAGCGATTTGATTAGGTCGAAGAGGTCGGATGAGGTTTTCACTTAATCGGGGTTCTTGGTTTTCAATCTTAAATAAGCCTATTTACAGTAAAAATAGTAAAAAAATACTTTTCAGCCTTCTAAATTTGAAATTTATAAGGATTGGACTTTTTAAGGTCGCTCTGTATCTTTGATTCAGTAAGGTTTTTAAAGGATTGAATTTTTACTAATAAATCTTATCATCTAAAACCAAGTTATAATAAATTAAAAAAATACATGAAAAAGTTAATTACAATCGCGCTTATTTGCGGTCAGAGCATGCTGACTACACATGCATTTGGCCAAACATCTCCGGCAGAAGAAGAACGACATGCCGTATGCGGAACGGTAGCTCCCGGTGTGAAATGGGAAGAGCAATTCCAAAAACAAATTGAAGAATTTAAAGCAGAAAGAGCCGCTTATAGAGGCAATTCGGCAGTAATCAACATCCCGGTAATTGTACATATTTTATATAAAACCGGGCAGGCCGTTGGAAACACACCGAATATCTCTGCTGCGCAGGTAAAATCACAAATTGATTTTTTAAATGAAATGATGGCAGGAACCGATCCTAACAAATCGAGTCTGCCTTCTGCATTCAAATCTGTTGATGGTGGAAATACCAATATCCAATTTTGTCTTGCGTTGAGAGGGCCTGATGGAAGCACACTTGCAGAACCGGGCATTGAACGTATTGACTTAACAAAAAAAGGTTGGTCGGATCCAAGCACGTTTACCACCTTTGATCAGATTACCAATTTATATGACAACAAAGTAAAACCGGCTACTATTTGGGATCCGGAAAAATATTTTAATATATGGACGGGGGATTTTACAACAAAATCCTATTACCTGGGATATGCTACATTCCCTGCAGGTACAGGCTTAACCGGTCTTGATCCGGCGGATGTTGGTACAACTACTGCACAAACCGACGGCGTTGTAATGGGAAGTAACGTGTTTGGTTGTAAAGCATTATATGCGAATGGTTATTACTATACAGAACCTTATATCTATGGTGTAACATCAGCTCATGAAGTAGGTCACTGGCTGGGATTACGCCACATTAGTGGTGATGAGGTTTGTGGTAACGATTATTGTGGTGATACACCCCAACAAACGGGAGGAAATAAAAATTGTGCGAATGGATTAAATTGGGGATGCCCATCTTATCCATTTCAGGCAAATAAATGCGGATCAGGAACAAGTCCGAATGGAGAGATGTTCCAAAACTACATGGATTACTCCGATGATAAATGCCGCTCTTTATTTACAAAAGACCAGGTAACGCGAATCCAAACAACGATGGCCAAAGGAGCGCGTAGAAAAACCTTAGGTACACATGGATTGTGTGAAAACAATATTGCACCCACCACATCTTTTTCTGCTGATAATACAAGCGGTTGCGGTTCTTTAACCGTTCAGTTTAAAGATGAATCACAAGGCACTCCAACTTCCTGGAGCTGGGATTTTGGTGATGGATCGCCTGCATCAACACAACAAAACCCTTCTCATACCTATGCAACAGCAGGAAGCTATGACGTTAAATTAACTGCAACCAATCAATATGGTTCCACTCCTGTAACAAAAAGTAAATTTATTACTGTTGGAAACGGTAAACCGTATACCTCTGTAAAAGGTGCTCCAGCAACGAACACAGAAGTAGGTGCCGGCGGACCATTCGCTGATAGCGATGTACGCGGGTTATTATTTGACGTTGTAAATCCATGTGTGTTGCAATCTGTAAAAGTGTATGCAACAGGCGCAGGCGTTCGTACCATTGAAGTCCTTACAGGTGTTAACGGAACATCAGTAGCGAAGAAAGATGTAACACTTCCTGATGGCGAAAGTCGTGCTGTACTTGGTTTCGATTTACCAAAAGGAAGCTATTTCATCAAAGTGACGGGTACATTGATAAATTTATACAGAAACAATGCAGGTGCTAAATTTCCATATGCTATCGCTGATTTGATCAATATTACACAAACAGACTACAGTGCCACCAACCCTAATTATTATTACTATTTCTATGATTGGGAAGTAAGAAAATCAGGATGTGATATTTCTAACGGAATTGATAATGAAAAGTATGAAGATGCTGCGGTACAGGTGTATCCGAATCCTTCTAATGGTAATCTAACTATTACGTTGCCAGCTTCCGGAAACAGTGCAGATGTTCAGATCTTTAATGTTGTAGGAGAGCGTATTTATGAAATGAATGCAGTCAGCAACAAAGCTGTGACTTTTGATTTATCTGCGCAACCAAACGGAATTTATTTTGTGAGTGTGAAAACAGGTAATGTTGTCACCACAAGGAAAATTGCGATTACAAAATAATTATGTGAAGAATAATTAAAATTTTGTTTGAGTGATGATTGGAAGGATCGCTGTATTGAGGACTACAGTGGTCCTTCCTTTTTTTTTGCTCTTGCTCTTGCTCTCGCTTTCTTTTTGTTCAAGAGTTGTTTCGGACCAAATTTATGATAAAGTGTGTAGGCTGTCAGTTCGCACGTTGCACCTCCTTGTAAAATAATTACCTCGACACCGGTACTGAAATATGTATCTGCACCTCATTCTTTAATAAAAAATTCTTCTTCCCTACACCGTAATCTAAGCGATTAATCTCCAGGTCTCCTTCAAATAAACCTTTATCACTTTCTTTAAATGTAAAAGGAATAGCAACCGCTTTTGTAATTCCCTTTATGGTTAAATTTCCTTCTACCAGAAAACCAGTTGCTGTTTTACTAACACGTGTCGATTTAAACTGAATGGTTGGAAAAGCAGTTGCATCAAAATATGCTTTCTTTTGCAAATGTTCATCTCTTTTTGAGTTGCCTGTTTTAAGTGAAGAAACATTCAACATCACATCAAAAAAAGATTTTTCAGGTTGTTGGGGATCGAAATCAATTTTACCAGTTAGTCCGCCAATACTTCCATGACATGTTTGACCAAACATATACTTTATTTGAAAAGTAATTTTATGCTCCGCCATTATTTTAAAATCAGACATTAGCGTAGTGAAAGACATGAATAGGATAATAGCTGATAAGAAGATAAAGCTAATCTTTAATCGTTTTAGTTTTTTCATGGATTGGATCGATCTATTTGATTGGCAAAAATAACTAAATAACTTAAGCAGGGCCAAAGCTGAAGCATTGACATTGCGTTGGCGCTTCGTGTCGATCTACCTTTCATCATTCTTTTAAACCGTTCGTACAGTTGTTTCTTTTAAAGAGGCTGATCATGATGCAAACAGGGAATGGCAGGCATTATTCGTTTCCGTTATCAGTAAATATTTGGAAAATTGGGTTTTAAATTATTCTTAAAAAAGAGTACATTTAGAATCTTTAAAGAAAATCGAAAGAAAAAAACAGCGATTGATCTTCTTTTTGAACCAATAATCCGCATCATCCAAAATTCAAAATGAAGGCTTCTAAAATAAATTATTTCTTTTCTATTATGTTACTGGCGCTTTCATGCTCATGTTTGGCACAAACAACAGCAAGCTTACAGCAATTAAAAGATACTACCAACAAAGTTTATGGATCCAGCGACTTGTTGAATTTGGGAGAATTATATGTGCCAGACCATGTTTTTGCAAAGGGGCATCCTTATTTCGTAACAGATGATTATACACTCGCTTCCATCACCATTTACAATAATTTTTTTTCAAAAATAAAGGCGCGCTATAATATTGAAAGTGATCAATTGCTAATAAAAGCCAATGTAGATACGGGTGTATTTGTTACGATGGTTACCAAAGAGGATTTCATCCAATCCTTTACCATTAACGACCATTATTTCGTGAATGTAAATGGATTACAACCAGGTACGGAAATAAAAGGATATTGTGAAGAAGTGTACAAAGGCAAGAAAGCATTTTATATAAAGTATAAAAAGAAATTTATAGACACGTACACGGACTTGGAACCAATGGGTTCTTTCTCAGTCGTAAAGCTCAATAAATATGTGTATGAAAATAGAACATTTGTTCCGGTGAATAGCAAACGTGAATTTTTTGAACTATTTCTACCACACAAACAAGAAATCAAAAAATTTATGCGCAAAAATAAGATTAAATACAGTCGGGCATCTTCGGCTCAATTGTACGCTTTAATGCAATATTGTGATGGTTTATAAAAAGAGAATAAAATATTTTTGGTCATTGTTGTTTTTATGTTGCACACTTGTAACGGTGGCACAACAATCACCTTACTTGGTTGATAAAACCTACAATGGATTGAATTTGCCTGCATTTATTGAGAAAGCAGAACAAAATCTGCATGTTCATTTTTTTTATCAAAAAGACAGTTTACCTGCAGGACTTCAGATGGTTGTTGAAAATGATTCAGTTCAGTTGGAACAAGTGTTATCAGCAAATTTGAAGGCGTATCAGTTTTATGCTACGGTAGATGGAGCAGGAAATGTGTTTTTAACAAAAGGAGTGAAAATCAAAACATTCTTACCACTTACTTTCTTTAATACACAACAATCTCAAAACCCCGATGCAGATTCAATAGCCGATGCTAAATATTTATCTACCAAAAAAGAAATCGGTGTAAAAACAATTTACGTTGGAAACAAGAAGAACGGAGCATATACAGAAACGGCAAAGATGTCGGGGTATATAACCGGCGGACCAAAAGCTGTCAAAGTAATTGGCGCCACCATGTATTTGGAAGAATTGAAAACAGGAGTGGTAACAGATGCCAATGGTTTTTATTCCATACAATTAAAAAAAGGGAGGTATACCTTAACCATCCGCAGTTTGGAATACGATGAACGAAAATTCAGATTGGAAGTATATTCGGATGCAGAGATAAATTTTACCCTGGAAGAAAAAGTGAGTGCATTGAAAGAGGTTGTCATTACAGCGGATGGGGCTAATAAATTGAAAAGCACCAACATGGGCTTTGAAAAAATAAGCGCCAAGAGTATCAAAATGATTCCAAAAATGATGGGAGAAAATGATATCGTAAAAACGGCTTTGTTGCTTCCGGGTGTACAATCGGTGGGAGAAGGAACGGCGGGATACAATGTGCGCGGAAGTCCTGCCGATCAAAATGCATTTTATTTAAATCAGATTCCAGTATATAATACGTCTCACTTGCTTGGCTTTTTTACAGCATTTACACCCAATGCCATTGATGAATTAACATTATACAAGGGAAATTTCCCCGCACAATATGGAGGGCATCTGTCTTCTATTTTTGAAATCACAGCAAGAGAAGGCAACAGTAAAAAGTTTTCTGCAGAAGGAGGAGTTAGTCCGGTTACCGCTAATTTGCTTGTAGATGGACCGATGGCGAAAGGAAAAGGAAATTATATGGTGGGCGTACGATCTACTTATTCCACCTGGGCGCTCAAACTGGTGAATGTAGATGCCATTCGGAATAGCCGTGCAAAATTCAATGATGGTATCACCAACATTACGTATAAACTCACGGAGAATGATAAATTAAATGCAACAGGTTATTACAGCTCGG